>JABMRL010000245.1 GCA_013202615.1 Dehalococcoidia bacterium | reverse complement strand
ATGAGAAGCTGCGGTGATACGCTTGGCCATGCCTCGGCCAGTCCCGGGCCGGTATCGCCGGTGTAGAAAAGAGTTTTTCCGTCGGGGGAAGTGACCTGATAGCCCACGGCGGGCGCCGAATGGTTTACCGGAACAGGCAGGACTTCATAGCCGGCAATCGTGACTGCCTTGTTCGGCTCGATAACGGTGAATTCGATTCTCGGGCTTTCCGGTGGCTTTTCCAGGAAATTGGAATAAATGGTGCCGTTGAGCCAGTGTAACGCCAGGGCATCCTTTACCGCCTGCGTGGAGTAAACCGGGACACTGGTCTCGTAGAAGAGCGCGTTCATGCCCAGTGCCGGGACATCCCGGATATGGTCATAGTGGTAGTGGGTGAGCAGGACCGCCTTGAGTTTGAGTTGGGCTTCAATCGGCAGGCTGGAGGTGAGCCCGCCGGCGTCAAGCGCCAGGATATCATCAACCAGTATGCTGACCAGCCTGGTGGTGGCTGTTTCGCAGTTATGCGCGCCGAGAAACTGAACCTTCACCTTTTCTATCTCTCCAGTCTAGTCGGCAATGAGGAAAGGGTTGAACCTGGTATCGTGGTCATAGGTATCGATGGACTCCCTCTTCTTCAACGAGTTGACGATAACATAGGTGAGGGGGGTGGCCAGGGCTTCAATGAGCGTCTTGGCCAGCCAGTGGTAAAGAATCATTACGGGGACGAAGGAAGGCGTGCCGATGAAAGCCACGGTGATGAAGATAGAGGTGTCCAGTCCCTGCCCCACGATGGTAGAGCCGATGGTGCGACTCCACAGCCAGCGACCCCGCGTCATAATCTTCATCCTGGCCAGAATAAAGGAGTTGACGAACTCACCGACCAGATAGCCGAGGAACGATGCCGCCAGCAACCTCGGCGTATAGCCCAGAATGTGCTGGTAGGCTTCCTGCCCTTCCCAGAAGGGCGCGGCGGGAAGCACCTGTCCCAACCAGACAAAGAAGACGAAGATGAGATTGCAGAGAAAACCAAGCCAGATGACCCGGCGTGCCAGTCGGTAGCCGTAGACCTCGGTGAGGATATCACCGAAGATGTAGCTCAGAGGGAAAACGAAGATGGCCGCCGGCAGGAGGAAGGGGCCAAGGCTGATGACCTTGACGGCGATAACGTTGGCGGTAATGAGACAGGTGATAAAGAGCGCAATGAATATCACCAGTCGGTGCGAGACACTCATATCAGATCCAGCGGTGATGGCGGAAGAAGTAAAGCATGCCGCCGATGATGCCCAGGCAGATGACAAACACAAAGAGCGCGGAATATGAGGAATTGCCAAAAGGCCCCAGCGGGATGTTCATGCCAAAGATGCTCGCCACCACCGTGATTGGCAGCAGAATGGTGGCGATGACGGTCAGCATGCGCATGACCTCGTTGGTGCGGTTGCTAGCCAGCGAGTCGTGGGTATCATTAAGGCCTTCGATGATTTCCTTGTACTCGTCCAGGCCGTCCCATATCCGGTCGACGTGGTCAACCGTGTCCCCGAAGTAGACGGCCATGTCCATCTTGGTGAACCGCCGAATCTTTGGTTCCAGTGTGGCAATGACCGCTCTCATCGGCCAGATGGTACGGCGGAAAGAGATGACATCGCGTCGCAGAATGGAAATATGCTCAATGGCGCTTGGTATCCGTTTGCTGGCGAAGATGTTGTCCTCGGCTTCTTCAATGTTGGCGCTGATGCGATTCAAAATCGGGATACAGTAATCGATAAGCCGGTCAATGATGCGGTAGAGTACGTATCCGGGACCCTGGCTGAAGTTCTCCTCCCGTGCCTCCTCCTCAAGCTGACATTCCCGGAAAAGTTTGGTCAGAGGCTTGAGGTCGCCTTTATGCAGTGTTATCAGGTAATTTTCGCTGATAAACACGGACACCTGACTGGGTGCGGTTATCCTGGCCTCTTTGTTGAATACCGGAAAGTGCAGGACCAGAAACAGGTAATCCCGGTATTCGTCGATTTTAGGTCGCTGTATCCGGCTGAGACAGTCATCGAGGTCAAGCGGATGGAATGGATAATTGTTGGCCAGATACTCCGTCTCCCGCTCGGTCGGCTTCTCAATGTCTATCCAGGTCAGGCCATTCCATTCGACCGATTCGATATTCAGCTGTTTGCCTTTTTCTTTGACGTCGGTCTCTCGGATTGCCATGACATAACCCTCTCCTGCGTTCTCAGGAGCACAAATGCGCCCGACCTATCTTACCACAATTTATCAGAAGGTGAACAGATTGGCGCCGCCGCTTACTTCAATTGTCTCTCCGGTTATGAAGCTGGACTCTTCCGAAGCCAGAAAGGCGAGTACGTTGCTGACCTCCTGCGGCTCACCCATGCGGCGCATCGCCATGCGCTTGACAATGCGCTCCTTGAATTCAGGAGCAACCTCGAGGAAGCCGCCGGCGTTGAAGACGCCCAGAACCAGCGCGTTGCAGGTGACTCCCTTGCGCGCACCTTCCAGTGCCGCCGTCTTTGCCAGGCCTATAAGCCCGGCTTTGGTGGCGGCATAGCTGCATTGCCCCATTCCCCCCTGGGTGCCGGTGATGGAAGAGATAATGATGATACGGCCCCAGCCGCGCTCGAGCATTCCCGGCATGCAGCACTTGATGTTGTTGAAAGCGCCTGTCAGATTAACGGCCACGTCGCGGTCCCAGTCTTTTTTCTCCGTATTGATAATGGTGGCCGCCCGCACGATGCCAAAGGCAGCGTTATTAACCATGATTTCAACGGAGCCGAGCGTTTCTTCTATCTGCTCTACTCCCCGCTGTACATCCTCCAGTACCGAAACATCCATCTTAACGGCAACGGCTTTTCGCCCCAGCTCCTGGATTTTCTTGACCACGGCCTCCGCCTTATCCATGTGAGAGTACCCGCCAACGGCCACGTTGCAACCGGCTCTGGCCAGGGTCAAACAGTGCACGCTGCCCAGTCCACCGGAGCCGCCGGTTACCAGGGCTACTTTACCTTCAATGGTCATATCCCTTTTCTACCTTTCTAGGCCCGTTTATCGAGGTCTTATTTATAATCGTAAAAGCCCTTGCCTGTTTTGCGGCCGAACCACCCTGCCGTGACCATCTTTTTCAGCAGGACTGGGGGCGCAAACTGGGGGTCTTTGAATTCATCATACATGGCGTTGGCGATATAATAAAACGTATCCAGCCCGACCAGGTCCGCCAGGGCCAGAGGCCCGATGGGATGGTTCAGGCCGAGCATCATGCCGTTGTCGATATCTTCTCTGGTGGCCACTCCTGATTCCAGCATGCGGATGGCGTTCATCACCTGGGGCACCATCAGGCGGTTGACAATAAAGCCGGGTGAGTCCGGAGCGGTGATGATGGTCTTGCCCAGCGACCGCCCGAAACTCCGGGCCGTTTCCAGAGCCTCTTCACTGGTGGCTATAGTTCTGGATACCTCCAGCAGTTTCATTATTGGCGGCGGGTTGAAAAAGTGCATCCCGAGCACTTTATCCGGCCTCTGGGTGGTCATGGCCATTTCAATAATGGAAAGGCATGACGTGTTGGTGGCAAGGATGGCGTGTTCCGGGCATATTTTATCCAGTTCGGCGAATATCTTCTTTTTCAGCTCCAGGTTTTCGATTGCCGCCTCGATAACAAGGTCGCAGCTGCCCAGGTCCTTCATACTGGTGGTGCCCTTGATGCGGGATATGGTGGCCTCTTTGTCCTGCGACGTGATTTTCTCCCGCTCCACCGCTTTGGTCAGCGAAGCGTTTATCGCGGCCAGCCCCTTGTTTAACAGTTCTTCATTTATCTCGGTAACCGTCACCTGATAGCCGGACTGAGCGCTTACCTGAGCTATGCCGCCGCCCATCTGACCGCAGCCAATGACACCAACTTGCTTGATTTCCATAGCGCTTCCTTCCTGCAGCATTACTTAGCTTTAAAGTCGGGCTTTCTTTTTTCCACGAAAGCGGTCGTCCCTTCGGCGAAGTCTTCCGTGCTCATCACGTACGCTTCCAGCGCGTTTTCCAATCGCAGGCCGTCTTCAAGTGTGAGGCTGCTGCCTCTGAGCATCGCCTCTTTGGCGGCCCTGACCGCCAGAGGCCCCGCCTGGCATATCGTCTCCGCCCATTCCCGGGCGGTGGCCATTACCGCTTCGGGTGGAACCACCGTGTTGACCAGACCGATGCGGTATGCCTCCTGGGCGTCAATCGGTTTCCCCATGAGCAAAAGCTCGGCGGCCTTGCAGGACGGTATCAATCTGGGCAGTCTCTGGGTAGCTCCCCAGCCTGGAATCAGTCCCAGGGCTACTTCGGGCGAGCCAAAACGGGCCTTTTCCGAGGCAATTCGCAGGTCGCAGGCCAGCGCAATCTCCAGGCCGCCGCCCAGTGCCATGCCGTTGATGGCGGCAATAAGCGGCTTCCAGAGGTCAAGCCCGCGCATGGGAGTAGCCGGCATTACCCAGGGATGCTGTGAGAGGTTTTCCTTCAGGAAGGGAAGCATATCTTTGATATCGGCGCCGGAACAGAACACCCGGTCCCCGGAACCGGTGACGATGCCCACCCACAGGTCGTCGTCATCACGGAAATCAACCATCGCCTCGTGCAGTTCTCTCGCCGTCTGCACATTTATGGAGTTCAACGCGTCCGGGCGGTTGATGGTGAAGATAGCGATTTTGCCTTCTTTCTGATAATCAATAGCCACCTTAAATCTCCTTGCCTTTTTTCGCCGGGAGCCATTCGCACGACGGCTTATAGTGAAGTGATGGCTGAATTAAAACGTCATCTCTTTTCAGGCGAAAGCTTCCCTGGCTGGAGGCTGTTCTTGCCTAAGGGGAACTTACTTCGAGCCGATTTTAACAGAAGCACGAGGCACCGTCAAGATTACCCTTGTGATTGGTGGTTGCAGTTATTCCTGATGTTATGCTATAATCACCGCTGAAAAGAATATAAGTTTTCTTTCTCCGAGCCTGTTCTCCTAAGGGCTCAAGCCTAGGGAGACTGGCCGATAGGGTATCGCGGGAAACGGCGGTGCCTCCCGTATTTGGAAAGGAGAGATTATTTTGTTTCTGGAATTATGTGGTGGCTTCGTTGCTCGCCTTGAGTTAGAAGTTTATCTTTCACCCTGCCGCCGTTTTATCATCATCCGTGCACCGCCTCAATCCGCACGCTTTTCAGCTCAAAAATTAGATGAGGTGCGCTAAATTGAATTTCAATCGGAAAATTAGAACTAAAATCATCATTTTTTCTACGGTACTGCTTATCTTGGCTAGCTTGGCGATGGGAGCCGTAGGCTGCGCCAAGTCCAGCGAGGCAGCGCCGCTGGAGCCCAAGCAGAGAGTGAGGGTGGCGACCACTACCAGTCTCTATGATACCGGTCTCTGGGGGTATCTGGAGCCGATGTTCGAGGAGCAGTATGGTGTGGAGCTGGATGTCATGTACGCCGGCACTGGCAAGGCGCTGGAGTATGGCCAGAGAGGTGATGTGGATATAATCACCGTTCACTCAAAGGCACGTGAAGAGGCGTTTGTCGCCGAGGGTTATGGGGTGGAGCGGGTGCCCTTTGCCTACAACTACTTTCTCATTGTCGGCCCGTCAGGCGACCCGGCTGGCATCAAGGGCATGCTCCCGGAAGAGGCCTGCAAGAAGCTGATGGACAGCGGGAGCAGCAGCTTTGTCTCCCGCGGTGATGACTCCGGCACTCACTCAAAGGAAAAGAGCATCTGGCAGAAAGCCGGTTACGAGTATGAGGCGGTTCAGCAGGCGGGCACCTGGTACATCGAGGCGGGGACCGGCATGGGGCCAACGCTGATGATGGCCAGCGAAAAGCAGGGCTATACCCTGACTGACATGGGTACCTATCTGGCTTACAAGGGCAAACTGGAACTCGTGCCCATTGTGGAAAAGGGTGATATACTGCTCAATGTCTATTCCGCCATTGCCGTTAACCCGGAAAGCGCCCCCAAGACCAAAATTGACATGGCCAGTAACCTGATAGGTTTCCTCACCTCGCCTGAGATACAGGAGCTTATCGGTAAATATGGCGTTGATGAGTACGGCATGCAGCTCTTCATTCCCTGCGCCGGCGCCGAGCCAACTAAATAAGAAATAGACGTGTCAGGTAACAGGACCAGGTCCGATGACTGAACTATGGAATGGCCTGATAAAGGCCGTGGAACTTATCGTCACGCTTGACCCGGAGGTGATAGAGATAGCGGGGAGATCGCTGGGAATCTCGGTGACCTCCGCTATCCTCGCCTCGCTAATCTGCGTGCCTCTGGCCAGTCTCATCCATTTCCACCAGTTCCGTGGTAAAAGATTTCTCATCAGCCTGATACAGACTTTCTACAGCGTACCCACCGTCGCTATCGGTCTATTTGTCTTCGTGTTCATTTCACGGGCAGGGCCACTGGGCTGGCTCGGCCTGCTTTTCTCCCCGGCCGCCATAGTAATCGGGCAAATGCTGCTGGTAACGCCAATACTGCTCGGGCTCACTATCTCCGCTCTCCGCGGGGTGGACCGGAGCATCATTGATACCGCGCGGTCGCTGGGGGCCAGCGGCTTTCAAGCGGCGATTGTGATTCTTCGTGAAGCCAGGTTCGCGGTTATGGCGGCAGTTATCATGGGTTTTGGCCGGGCTATCTCCGAGGTGGGCATATCTCTAATGGTGGGCGGCAATATACGCGGTTTCACCCGCGTCATCACTACCGCCATTTCCCTGGAAACATCCAAGGGAGACCTTGAGCTATCAATAGCACTGGGCATTATCCTGATTTCGATTGCCCTTATCATCAATATCATCCTGAATCGAGTGCAGCAGAGGTGACCATGGCGTTTATCGAGACGATAAATTTGTGCCAGCGATACGGTAAGCAGGGTATCCTGAATAATATCAGCCTCAGCATCGAACGGGGAGAGGTGTTTGCTTTGATAGGGCCTACCGGCGCCGGCAAGACGACGCTGCTGCGCCTGATAGACCTGCTCGATGAGCCCGCATCCGGGAAAATATACTTCGATGGGGCAGATACCGCGGAGTCACCTGCAGCGCGACTCGCCATACGCCGCCGCATGGCGTTTGTCCTGCAGAAGCCGGTGGTCTTCAACCTGAGTGTCTATGACAATATTGCCTGTGCCCTGAGATGGCGGGGGGTCAGGGGACACAGTCTGCAGGGAAGGGTGAATAAGATTATAGACGTCGTGGGCCTGTCTGATTATCATAACCGGAATGCCAGACAACTTTCCGGTGGAGAGATACAGCGGGTAGCCATCGCCCGGGCGCTCGCCATTGAGCCGGAAGTTCTGCTGATGGATGAGCCGACGGCTAATCTCGACCCGCTTTCCGCAGCCCGCATCGAGGAACTGATAAACAGCATTATCAGGAAATATACCACCACCATCATAATGGCGACACACGATTTACCGCAGGGACAGCGCCTTGCCGACCGTGTGGGAGTGCTGATGGATGGCGAGCTGCTGCAAGCCGGCAGCGCAAAGGACGTTTTTACCTCGCCGCGCAATAAAGAGGTAGCCGAGTTTGTCGGCGTGGAGAACATCATTGAAGGTGTGATTGCGTCCAGTGAAGAAAGCATCGTCACCATTGAAAGTGGGGGGAGGTCTATCGAAGCGGTTTCCGATTATGCCGCTGGCGCAGAGGTATGTGCCTGCATCCGGCCCGAAGACGTCACCTTGTCCCTTTCCCGGGTCTCCAGCAGTGCCCGGAACTCCTTTGAAGGGGAGATTAGCTGGCTGGTGAACATGGGGCCGCTGACGCGGGTTGAGCTCCAGTGCGGATTTCCCCTGGTGGCAATGGTGACCAGAAGGTCGGCTGAGGAGATGGGTTTGGCCAAGGGGAAAAAGATTTTCGCAGCCTTCAAGGCGACCGGCGTCCACGTTATAAAGCGAAATTGACAATTAAAGCGTATTGATGCTATATTCTACTCTGTTGGCAGCGTAGCTCAGTGGCAGAGCAGGGGACTCATAAGCCCTTGGT
>JABMRL010000244.1 GCA_013202615.1 Dehalococcoidia bacterium | reverse complement strand
GGTCTCGGATGAAAACCGGAATCCCTGTCATAGTCTGGAGAGGAGTTAAATCATGCGTCGTGGGTGTATTTCGTTAGGGGAAGTAAAATGTGATGAGTGCCAGCGCACCATCACCCATCCTGAGCGATATCTTGCCGTCGATGAAAGAGACGGCGTCGAAGACGAGGAAGGGGAGACAAGGCGGTACTGCATTGAATGCTGCCTGAAGAAGGGTTACGCCCAGTCCAAAATGGAAAAAGGGGAAAAGATACTGACGTTCCTTGAGTCTGGCATTCCAGAACAGGAATGAGATTGCCTGATGAGCGAGAAAATCTTTATCGCCGTTGCCTGGCCATACGCTAACGGGGGACTGCATCTGGGGCAGATTGCCGGCGCTTACCTGCCCCCGGACATATTTGCCCGCTACCACCGCACCAAAGGAAATGAGGTGCTGATGGTCTCAGGCTCGGACCAGCACGGTACACCAATCACCATCAAGGCCGAGCAGGAAGGTAAAAGTCCGGGTGAAATTGCCGCCAGGTACCACCAGCAGTTCCTTGAGTCGTGGCAGAAACTCGGCATCTCATTTGACCTCTTCACCACCACCGGCACGGAAAACCACGCCCGCGTCACCCAGGACATCTTTCTTACCCTGCTCGACCGCGGGTATATTTTTAAGGACACGCTTTCGCAAGCCTATTGCCCCAACTGCCAGCGCTTTCTCGCCGACCGCTACATCGAGGGGACATGCCCGCACTGCAGCTCTGCCGGCGCACGCGGCGACCAGTGCGAGGCGTGTGGGAAACAGCTGAACCCCGCCGAACTCATTGAGCCGCAATGTCGCCTCTGCGGAACCACTCCCGTTTTCCGGGATACCGAACATTTCTTCCTGAAGCTGTCCGCCTTCAACGACGACCTCTTACAGTGGGTGAAAACCAGGACGCACTGGAGACCAAATGTGCTCAATTTTTCCACGCGTTATCTCGAGGAGGGGCTGAAAGACCGGGCCATCACCCGCGATATAGACTGGGGGGTGGCCGTGCCCATAGACGGCTTTGAAGGCAAACGTATCTATGTCTGGTTTGAGGCCGTCATCGGCTACCTGTCTGCCGCCAAGGAATGGGCTGCCTTACACGGCGATGGCGAAAAATGGCGTGAGTTCTGGCAGAACAGCGATGCCAGGAGCTACTATTTCATCGGCAAGGACAACATCCCCTTCCATACCCTCATCTGGCCGGCGATGCTGATGGGCTACGGGGACAACCTGAACCTCCCCTATGACGTTCCGGCGAACGAATTCCTGACCATTGAAAACAGAAAGCTCTCCACCAGCCAGAACTGGGCTGTCTGGCTACTCGATTACCTCGACCGCTATGACCCCGACCCCCTGCGCTACCTTCTCTCCATCAATATGCCGGAGACATCCGATACCGATTTCTCCTGGCGCGAGTTCGTGCGCCGCAACAACGACGAGCTGGTGGCCACCTACGGCAACCTGGTGCACCGTGTGCTGACTTTTGTCTACCGCAACTTCAACGAGAGCGTGCCGGAGCCTGATGAACTTGATGACCAGGATAATAAGATCCTTTCCGTAGCCAAAAAGGCTCTGGAGACGGTAGACAGGCTGCTCTATGGCTGCCACTTCCGCGAAGCCGTCAGGACGGCGATGGCACTGGCGCAGGGGGCAAACCGCTACCTGGATGATAAATCCCCCTGGAAAGCCATTAAAGAGAACCGGCAGGCGGCCGCAAATTCCCTATATGTAACCCTCCAGGTGATTGCACAGCTGAAAACGATGCTCTACCCCTTCCTGCCTTTCAGTTCCCAGAAGCTGCATGAGTACCTGGGCTTTACGGGGAGTGTTGAATCTCAGGGCTGGAAGTGGCAGGAGTTACCACCAGGGCAGAAATTACTGCCACCTCAACCACTGTTCTCCAAGCTTGACGACAGCCTGGTGGAGGAAGAAACCAAAAAGCTCGGTCAACCACCATTATAGGTGAGAAAGGAGCCTTGTGGAGCTCAGCGGAATATACCAGTCCATAAAGGATGACCTGGCCCAGGTAAAAGAATACCTGAGGTCGATTATCAAAGTTGACTTCCCCTGGCTTTCCGAACAGCTGGACTATGTGGTCGGTGGCGGAGGGAAAGGTATCCGGCCGGCGCTGACGCTGCTTTCGGGCAAATTTTACCAGTAT
>JABMRL010000243.1 GCA_013202615.1 Dehalococcoidia bacterium | reverse complement strand
TTTGTCTCGGTGCTCCCGGCCTTTCCAACCCTAAAACAGGTGTCGTTTTTACTTCGCCGCATTTACCCGGATGGAAGGATGTCCCATTGAGAGATATCATCAGGGAAAAAACGGGCGTGGAAACCATGCTAATCAATGATGCCAATGCGGCAGTGCTCGGCGAATTATGCTTCGGGGCGGCAAAAGGGACCCGCAATTTCATATATATCACCCTCAGCACCGGCATCGGCGGGGGTATCGTGATTGATGGCGAGATATACACCGGCTCCCTGGGCACTGCCGGCGAAATCGGACATATGACCATTGACACCAACGGCCCGAAGTGCAACTGCGGCAACACCGGCTGCTGGGAAACGCTGGCTTCCGGCACGGCGCTGGCAAGAGAAGCCCGCCAGCGAATTGCCGACGGGGCCAAAACATCAATTCTGGAATATTCCAATGGTGACATTAATAAAGTGAGTGCCGAAACCGTGCATAACGCTGCCCGGCAGGGAGACGCCCTGGCGGAAAAACTCATCGCCCAGACCGGTTATCATGTCGGCGTTGGCTTGGCCAACCTCATAAATATTTTCAATCCCGAGCTTATCGTTATCGGTGGCGGTTTATCCAATATCGGTGATAGGCTGCTGGAGCCGGCATACAAAGTGGCTGGAGAGAGGGCATACGAGCCAGCTTTCAAATCGGTGCGCTTTGCCCGCGCTGAGCTGGGTAGAAATTCAGGTGTTATCGGTGCCGCCGCCTATGCTTTTCGTGAAATGAAGAAATCAAAGGGAGCATAAATGAAACAAAGGTTATTACCCAAAAGACGTACTAAAATAGTCTGCACCATCGGGCCGGCAACCTGTTCCGCAGTGGCGATTGAGCGCCTTATTCTTGCCGGTATGAACATTGCACGACTGAACCTTTCACACGGTACATATCGCGAGCACAGTCGATATATCCGGACAATCAGGAGAGTGAGCCAGCGATTTGACATAAACGTAGCCATTCTTATGGATTTGCCGGGGCCTAAATACCGGACCGGCAAAATGAGAGGTGGCCAGGCCTTGCTTAAAAACCGGTCGAAGGTAGCGTTGACTACCAGACAGGTGATAGGGAATGCCAAGCTCATACCGGTCAATCTACCCAATCTCCCACGGGATGTGAAAGCGGGAGACCTGGTGCTCCTTGATGACGGCGCCATGCAGCTCAGAGTGCTGAAAACAGGTGGCACCGAAGTCCATTGTCGAGTCATTGCTGGCGGAGCGCTTACCGAAGGTAGGGGAGTAGTGGTTCCGGGCATGCGTATTTCGGGACCGTTCCTTACCAATTCACTGAAGGAAAACCTCCTCTTCGCTATCAGCAAACAGCCAGAATTTATCGCCCTTTCCTTTGTCAGCAGCGCCGACGACGTGAAAGCGGTCAGGGATTTATTGCGAAAGAGCAATGCCAGCATACCGCTTATCACCAAGATAGAGCGAGGCGACGCCGTCAGTAAATTCGACAGCATACTGGCCATCGGCGACGGCGTCATGGTGGCACGCGGCGACCTGGGTGTGGATATACCGCTGGAGCGGGTGCCGATAGTACAAAAGGAAATTGTTCATAAATGTAACCACGCCGGCAAGCCGGTTATCATTGCCACGCAGATGATGGAGTCAATGATAAATGCTGCCCGCCCCACGCGAGCCGAAGTGACCGATATCGCCAACGCCATATTCGACGGCGCTGACGCCACCATGCTCTCCGCAGAGACTTCCATCGGCCGATATCCGGTGCAGGCCGTAATCATGATGGCAAAGATAGCTCGGGAGGCGGAAAACAAACTGCCCTACGACCAGATACTGACGGAAAGAGGTCGATATCTGGAACACAAGACCGATGAACTGATAAGCTACAGTGCCTGCCACACCGCCTACAGCCTGGAAGCAAAAGCCATCGTGGCTTTTACCCGGTCGGGCAGCACCGCGGGAAGGGTCTCCAAATATCGCCCCCGCGTGCCCATCCTGGCCATTACCCCTGACGGCAATGTGTGCCGCCGACTGCTGCTGCTCTGGGGCGTTCACCCCGTACAGATACCAGAGCAGAAGTCCATAGATGCGCTTTTTGCCACCGGCGTACGGCTGGCCAGAGAGATGAAGATAGCCCGAACCGGCGATTTGATTGTCATCACGGGGGGAATACCACTCGGCGTAGCCGGGTCTACAAACCTGCTCAAGGTAGAGAAGGTAACCTGAGGCCTTATGCCTGCTTTGCGGTTCAGGCTTTTGCTTTGCCCTGCCCAGCTACCGCATCCATAGCCCTCGCCACTTCCTCAGGGTCACCGAGGTAGTAGCTCTTAATGGGCTTTAGTTCTCCGTCCAGTTCATAGACGAGGGGGATGCCGGTGGGAATATTCAGCTTGATGATATCATCGTCACTGACATCATCAAGATATTTGACCAGCGCCCGCAGACTATTGCCGTGGGCCGATATGATTACTCTCTTCCCGGACTTTACAGCTGGCGCCAGCACTTCATGCCAGTAGGGAAGAAAACGCTCGACCGTGTCCTTCAAGCACTCAGTAAGAGGAATATCTTTTTTATTAAACCCTGTATAGATGGGGTCGTTTCCAGGGTAGCGTTCGTCCGTTTTCTCCAGGCCCGGTGGCCTGATGTCGTAACTTCTCCGCCACGTCAGGACCTGTGCTTCGCCGTATTTCGCCGCCGTTTCCGCCTTGTTCAGACCCTGCAGCGCGCCGTAATGTCTTTCGTTCAGCCTCCAGGAGCGATATACCGGTATCCACATCAGGTCCATCTCGTCAAGGACAAGCCACAACGTGCGTATAGCCCGTTTCAGCACCGAGGTATAGGCAATATCGAAAATATAACCCTTTTCCTTAAGGACCTGGCCGGCTTTCCTGGCTTCTTCAACCCCTTTCCGGGAAAGGTCAACGTCCGTCCAGCCGGTGAACCGGTTTTCCCTGTTCCAGGTGCTCTCGCCGTGTCGCAGGAGCACGAGCCTAATCATGCTGGTTACCTCCTGAAAAGCGTCTCTTTATTGTATCATACACCGACTTCAGACTATTTTTCTCGGTCGGCTATTTCAATACCCTGGTTTTCTTACTTTTCACCAGCTCCCAGTCTATCTCATAGCCGAGCCCCGGCTTTTCCGGAGCATGGACCAGACCCTGACGGTCAACTTCAATATCATTCACGAGTCCGTATTTCTGAGCGGCCGCCGGCAGCAGCACCTCAAAATACTCACAGTTATCAACGGCCATGGTTACATGAAGGTTCGCCACATTGTTCAGCGAATTGCCGCCGTGATGAATCTCACATTTCATACGGAAAGCTTCGGCCAAGTGGCAGATTTTAATCAGAGCGGTTATGCCTCCTTTTACCATGACATCACCGCGCAGCATATCGGTGGCGCCCTGAGTGATGAACTGGGCGAGTCCATAAAGGCCGCCGGGCGTGTATTCCGTGGCCAGAATGGGAATATCAAGTTTCTGCCTGAGCTTAGCGCAATTATAAATATCATCTTCGGGTAACGGGTCTTCATACCAGTAGAAGCCAAGCTCTTCGATGGCCTGCCCCACGCGCACGGCATCCTCATAACCATAAGACCAGCAAGAGTCGAGCATCAGTACCATATCGTCACCCACCGCTTTGCGGACAGTCCGGCTGATCTCTATATCCTCATCGGGTTTGGCATGCGGGTGTATCTTGTAGGCCTTCCATCCCCGAGACTTGTAACCTAAAGCCTCATCGGCATAGTCCTGAGCGGCAGGCAGAAACGCCGAGCTGGCATAGGCTGGAACGCTCTCGCGGCAGGTTCCCAGCAGTCTGTGTATCGGCAGGTTGGCCACCTTGCCCGCTATATCCCAGAGGGCAACGTCCAGCGCACCGATGGCCGCCAGAGAGGCAAACCGATTACAGCGCCATAATCCATGCCACAGGCGACCGATATCCAGCGGGTTCTGGCCGATGAGAACCGGCTTCAGATAGCTGAGCAGCGGACCGGCATTGTCAACAGCGCTCCGCATCGCCGTACCCAGAAAGGAATAGCCCTCTACACCCTCGTCAGTACTGACGGTGACAACGGCAAGCTCTTTTTCTCCGCCAAAAGGAATTGCCTGTCCCGGGTAAGTACCCTCGGGTATCGTCCAGGCAACCATGGTCAGGGATACGTCGGTAATTTTCATCGCTTCCTCCTTATAGACGCTTACTCACCGATTATAGTATAATCTGACCGATAAGCGGGAGTAACTCAGTTGGTAGAGTCCCTGCCTTCCAAGCA
>JABMRL010000242.1 GCA_013202615.1 Dehalococcoidia bacterium | reverse complement strand
CGTAAAGACGGCTGCGCTATGGGATCGTGGTAGATAGCTTCAGGCCTATCCGTAATACTCCGGTCTTGTTCGCACCTCGTTGATAAAGTCGGGCACCATGTCTTCCAGATTGTCGAACTGTGGCTGCCAGCCCCATTCTTCACGCGCCCGGCGGTCATCAATTTCCTTCAGGGTCTGGTTATGGTGGAATGCCATGACCGTCGGGTCCGGCTTATAGGTGACCTTGAGGTCGGGGATAAATTTCTTTATGGTGAGCTCCAGTTCCTTGGCGGTCGGTGCCGGCGAGAACTGGTTGATGTTGTAGCAGACCGTCTTGATGTTCTCCCTGGGTGCCTCATAAAGCTGCAATGTGCCGCGGATGGCGTCTTTGAAGTAGGTTATGGGATTGTATGTCTCCTCGGTGACAAAGCATTCGTACGGCTTGCCGAGGGCTGCGTTTTCAATCATCCAGGTATTGTACTGGGCGACTCCCGGCGTCTTTACCCCGGGGCCGATAACCCCGCAGTAGCGCAGGCTGCGGAAATCAAGGTTGAACCTGCGGCGGTGGAATCTGCCGAGAAGCTCACCGTGCACCTTGCTCACCCCGTATATGGTGACCGGCCGCTGCAGAGTTGTGTCGGTGATGACCTCACCCGTGTCCAGTCCGTAGGAGGCGATGCTGCTGGGAAAGATAAACCGGTTGACGCCGAAAAGCCGGGCTGCCTCCACCATATGCATAAAGCCGACGATGTTGGTCTGGAAGGAGCTCCAGGGGTTCTGTTCCGAGGGAACGCTCAGCATGGCACCGAGATGAAAGATATCTTCCACCTTATTGTCCCTGACCGCATTCAGCACTTCGGGCCAGACTTTAAGGTCACCCTGGATTATTTTCACATTATCTTTTATAGCCGCCACGCGTTCCGGTCGGGTAACGATATCGAACAGAACAACATCCTGCCCTTTGGCAACGAGCTCGTATGCCAGCCCGACGCCTATGAAACCCATGCCGCCGGTAATCAGTATTGACACCTTTGTTCGTACCTCCTTGTTATTCCAGGCGCGCTGTCTATTCCGGCAATTTATCCTTACCGGCTATTTCCCTCAGCAGGTTGATGTAGTAGCGGAAACCGTCCAGGGGAACGTCCGGTGGAATTACATGGTCAAGGCAGGGGAAGTAACTGCCGGTCTCTACCAGGTACGGTACTTTGGACATGACTTCTTCCCGAATGGCGTCCTTTCCCTTGGTGAATACCCGCTTGTCAATGTTACCGCCGATGATGATGTCCTTACCGTACTTCTTTCTCCAGGCAATGCCGTCCATCCCGGAGGCCACCTCAAACGGCCAGGGGAAATTCACGCCGACCTCCATCCAGAGGGGTATCAGTTCATCGATGTTGCCATCACTGTCCACGTGCAGAATGTCCACGCCCTGACTGCGGAGAAAGTCGGTAATCTGGCGATAGCGCGGCATCTCGAACTTACGGAACATGGCAGGAGAAATCAGGGGGCCGCTTTTATAGGCCATATCTTCCCAGAAGCGGGCGCAGTCAATTTTCATATCTTTAAGCACACGTTTGGCCATTTCCATGTCCATGTAGAGCACCTGGTCCATCATATCCTCCACGAGGGCGGGGTCGTCATAGAACATGAAGAGGAGCTGTTCCAGGCCGGTCCATTCACGCAGCACCCCGAAGAAACCTTCCAGCAGGAGCATGGTGGGTACGTCCGCAGCGTTTCTTTTCTGCACATACTCATCCCAAGGGGAGGGCCAGCGCTCTGGGGTATACGGGTCAAGGCGCTTTTTGTATTCGTTCCAGGTAGCCCTGTCTTTGACGGGACGGTCCAGGTACTTGGGCATGCGCCAGGGGTGCTCTTTGGAGACCTCCACCAGCGACCCGCCGTAGGTCGTTTCCACGCGGTGGCGTTCGTCCTCGCGGAGCACCTTGATTTCAAAGACGGGCATAATCGGCGGGGTCACATGATAGGCGCCGAAGCTCTGCGCGGTGGCGATTGCCTTCAGGTCGGAGCGGTTGTGTTCGGAAATGATTTCCTGCAGGCCGTGAAGGTGCTCGAACTGAAAGTAGTCGTTCAGGGCGTCCTGTTCCTTTATGGCGGCCGGTGCACCCTGTTTTATCCACTCGTCGAGGGTGTCTGCCCAGCAGCGGTGAAACCAGTCCATGACCATGAAGTCGCCCGGCCTTTCCCCGCGGCAGATGGCCCGAAAACGTTCCCGGTTGTTTAATTGCTCTTTCATACCATTCACTCCGATAAATCAGTTATTTCTCTGGTAGAACTCGATAGATTTGTATCAACTACAGGTCGCCCTGCACCAGAGTCGCCGTATCCTGGACGCCCTGAATGCCGCGAATTTCACTGACGATTATTCGGGAGAGTTCGAAGAGACTCTTGGCCTCGATGGTAGCAATGGCATCCCACTGCCCGAAAACGAGGTTGACCTCCGATACTCCGGGGACAGCGCGAATATGGGATAGGGCATCAGACTCAAGTCCGGGGACTAATTTTAAAAGTAAATAACCTTTTATCATCATGGTGTCATTATACTATCGGAACGTAGCATTGGTAAACACTATTCTCCCAGATGGTCCCCTGGCTTGAGGCCGGAGTGGGCTATAAAGTCGGCGGCAGCTATTTTTGAGGAGCCTTCTGGTTGGACGCGCTTGATGAATATGGCGCCACCCGGCGCCGTTACCAGGAATCCCGATTCTGTAACCTCGGTTACTTCACCCGGTACCCCTTTCAAATTACCAGGGCGCAGTTCTGAATCGAAGATTTTTAATTTTATATCGCCGTAAGCGGTTGTGGCTCCCGGCTGCGGATTGGTGCCGCGTATGAGGTTGTATACTTCGTCTGCTGGCCTGTGCCAGTCAATCGCTGCCTTTGTGCACAGGCCTTCATAGGTGGCCTGCGCTTCGTCCTGTGGAATCCGGGGCGCTTTGCCCTGCCGGATAAGCTCGATGCTTTCCTTTATCGCCTCGATGCCGAGAGGGAAAAGCTTGTTAAAATAGAGAGAACCTGTCGTATCGTCGGGCGCGATGTCAACCTCTTTCTGCAGCAGGATGGGGCCGGTGTCGATTCCTTTATCCGGCCAGAAGATGGTCAGGCCGGTCCTGGCCTCGCCGTTGATGACCGCCCAGTTGATGGCGCTGCCGCCTCTATGCCTGGGCAGCAGCGAGGGATGGTACTGTATGGTGCCGAGCCCGGGGTGATTCAGGATGGACTCAGGCACGATGTCGGTAACGAAGGCCATTACGTTCAAATCCGGTTTCGATTTAACATAATTCTCGTAAACTCCCGGAGCGCGCATTTTTTCCGGTTGAAAGACCGGCACACCGAGCTGAAGTGCCAGCTGTTTAAATGTATTTTCTCTGTCGGGGATATCGGGAGTGGTGTAGACGCCGACCACCTCCTCCCCCATATCAAGAAGTGCTTCCAGAGTTTTTTCGCCGAAGGCTGCCTGACCGATTAAGGCGATGCGCATCTGTTCCTCTCCTGTCGCTTGCAGCGCCAGCCCATAATTTAGCCCACACCGGAAGGCATGTCAAATCAGGGTTGAAACTCATTTGATACGGCGTTAGAATGCAGCGGGAAAAAAGCGAAGCAAGAAATTAAGTGAGAGGAAAAATAGACGGACCGATAAAACTATCCGGTAAAGCGATATCAGAGCTGGTGGATAAGGGGAAATTAAAACGAGCCGATGTACTGGTCACGCGCTCAAAGGGCAGCCTGCTGGGCTGGCTCATCCGCTTTGGCACGCGGAGCTACTGGAACCACGCGGCCATGGTCTACGTTATCAGGAATCCGGAGCTGGGCTATGACAGCACCTTTATCATTGAATCGGGGGGTGGGGGGATTGATATCCACAATATCGCGCACTATTTTGAGCGCCCGAAGAAGTACGATGT
>JABMRL010000241.1 GCA_013202615.1 Dehalococcoidia bacterium | reverse complement strand
GTTACCGTGGTGCCTCCCGTGGTAATTGATGGAGAGATTGTGAGCAGCACGGCAATCAGGCAGGCTCTGTCGGGCGGAGATGTGCACAGGGTCCGGCGACTGGCCGTTCGGAACTTCAGCCTCCGGAGTTATGTTGTCGCCGGTGCGGGGAGGGGAGTGGAAATGGGGTTTCCCACCGCCAACCTGAATATCGGTCCAGAGCATGCCCTGCCCGCAGACGGGGTCTATGCCACTTGGGCAGGTATCGGCGGTGAAATCTTCCCATCGATGACCAATATCGGTACCAACCCTACATTCGGTGATAAAAGACGGGCGGTGGAGGTCTATATCATTGATTACCGGGGCGACCTTTATGGGCAGGAACTTCAGCTCGAGTTTGTGGAACGGTTGCGCGAGGAGAGAAGATTTGATAGTGTGGAAGAGCTGAAAAAGCAGATGGCTGAGGACGTGAAACGGGGTGTTGCCATACTAAGTGTTAAAGGTGGAAAACAGACATGAAAGGCCAGGTGAGGAAAATCACTGAGCAGGAAATACAACCCTTTCTGCGTCGGGGAGTGGCCGAAATCATCGTGGAAAAAGAAATGATTGAGCTGCTCCGCTCCGGCAAAAAACTGAGGTTGAAGGAAGGCTTCGACCCCAGTTTTCCCGATATTCACCTTGGGCACATGGTGTCGCTGCGGAAGCTGCGCCAGTTTCAGGAGCTTGGCCATCAGGTGGTGCTCATCGTGGCTGACTGGACCGCCCGGATTGGCGACCCCAGTGGCGTTTCGGTGACCCGCCCGATGCTTACCGTGGAACAGGTGAGGGCCAATGCCCAGACCTATATGGAGCAATTTTTCAAGGTTGTGGATAAAGGGAGGACCGAGGTGAGGTGGCAGAGCGAGTGGTTCGACAAGTTCACCCTGACCGAGGTTATTCAGCTGACCAGCAAATTTACCGTTGCCCAGTTCCTGGCACGTGATGATTTCAATGCCAGGTACAATGAAGGACGGCCGATTGCGCTGACCGAGTTCATGTACCCGCTGCTCCAGGCATACGACTCGGTAGCGATAGAGGCGGACGTCGAATTCGGCGGCATAGACCAGAAGTTTAATTTCCTGGTGGGAAGGGAGCTTCAGTCCACGCTGGGACAGCGTCCGCAGCAGTGCTTTATGACACCGCTTCTGGTGGGCACTGACGGCAGCCAGAAAATGAGCAAGAGCCTGAATAATTACATCGGCGTAACCGACCAGCCGGAAGACATCTACGGCAAGACCATGTCCATCCGTGACGACCTGATTATCCAGTACTTTGAGCTGGTGACCGATGTGCCCGATAAAGAGCTGGCGGAATTCAGGCAGGCGCTGGAAAACAGCGCGGTCAACCCGATGGAGCTGAAGAAACGCCTGGCGAGTGAGCTGGTCACCCAGTTATATGATAAAAAGGCGGCCAGTGAGGCCGAGGCGAATTTTGAAAGGGTTCATCAGAATAGGGAAATTCCAGAGGAAATTGAACTGGGAACAAAATCAGGCAGCATTCTTCAGGATTACCTGGTGGAGAACGAACTGGCCAAAAGCAAGAGCGAAGCCAGACGATTGATTGAGCAGGGTGCAGTATATATCGACGGTGAAAGAGTCGCTGATATAAATTACACATTTCCAAAAGATACTATCATACGAGTCGGTAAAAGAAGATTCATAAAGTCTACCTAAGATTAGGGTCATTTGCCATAGTTATTAACACTGATATTGAGAAAGAGGAAGGTAAATAAAATGGGACAGTTGCGTATTCCAGGGCCAACCCCGTGCCCGCCGGAAGTCCTGCAGGCGATGGCCTGGCAGATGATAAACCACCGCGGGCCGGAATTCGGGGAGATGCTGCATGACATCACCGACAAGCTGAAGCAGCTATTCCAGACGAAAAATGATTTATACCTGCTGACGTGCTCGGGGACGGGAGGGCTGGAGGCGGCAATTGTCAACACCCTCTCTCCGGGGGATAAGGTGCTTTCGGTCACGGTGGGCGTGTTCGGGGAACGGTTTACCGGCATGGCGGAGGAGTTCGGCGCCGAGGTCATTCCGCTCCGTTTCGAGTATGGTCAGACGGCCGACCCCGATGAAATCCGGCGCGCATTGCAGAAGGAGCCGGATATCAAGGCGGTGATGGTGACGCACAATGAAACCTCGACCGGGGTGACCAATGACCTGGCGGCCATCAGTGCCGTGGTCAAGGAGTTTGACAAACTGCTGCTGGTGGATGCTATCAGCAGCATGGGCTCAATTGACCTGCCGGTGGATAAGTGGCACTGCGATGTAGCCGTTACCGCGTCCCAGAAGGGGTGGATGGTGCCTCCCGGCCTGGCGATGGTCAGCGTCAGCCAGGAAGCGTGGCAGGCCCACGCCAGGGCCAGGATGCCCCGTTTCAACTGGGATTTTACACGAGCAAAAAAGTACTTGGAAATAGGACAGACGCCATGGACCCCGGCGGTATCAATTGTGTTCGGGCTTTCGGT
>JABMRL010000240.1 GCA_013202615.1 Dehalococcoidia bacterium | reverse complement strand
GCATCACCGGTAATGATGACCGTGTCAATGTCCTGCTGGCTGGCCTGGTAGCTGAGCGTTCCCAGTATATCATCGGCTTCATAGCCGTCAAGCTCAAAGATGGGAATGCGGAAGGCTTCGACCATCTGCCTGACCCGGCCCAGCTGGCTGATGAGTTCGGGAGGGGCCGGGGGTCGGTGCGCCTTGTACTGGTCAAAAAGCTGGTGGCGGAAGGTGGGGCCTTTTTTATCAAAGGCGATGGCGCAATGGGTGGGTTTGAGGTCGTTCAGGGTCTTGAGCAGCATCTGGGTAAAACCGTAGACGGCACTGACAACCTCGCCTGTCTTGCTTACGGTCAGTCGCACCGGCGCCCGGCTTGACTGGAAGGCATGGTAAGCGCGGTGGATGATAGCGTTGCCATCAAACAGAACGAGGAGTGGCTTTTCCATAGTTAAATTATAGCAGAGCAGGGGGTGGGAAAGAAGAGAGGGGGAGAGTTCAACCCTTCTCAGTCGGTTGCAGGAGCTTCTCCTCCTGGTAGCGCTGCTGGATATATTTGTAGATGGCAACACCGGTGGCGGTCAACGGTCCGGCCAGCAGGAGTCCCCAGAAGCCGGCAAGGTAAGCACCAAGGACAAGCATGAAAATCATCAGCGCGGGGTGGATGCGCAGATAGCCGCCCTGAACACGAGGCACCAGCAGGCCGTTCTCCAGTAACTGGACAGACAGGAAAAGGATGATTACCCAGATTACCTTGTCCGGAGCCATGGCCAGAGCTATAATCACCACCGCGGCGCCGCTTATCCAGGGTCCGAGCGTCGGGATGAGTTCTCCGATACCGGCCAGAATTGCCAGTACCGGGGCAAACGGTATTTTCAGAATGAGCAGGCCGATGAAAATCAGGTAACCCACAATCAATCCGAGCATCAACTGGGCGCGAATGTAGCGACCCAGAACTTTTTCGATTATGCTGACCAGGTTCCTGACGTGCTCGGCAATTCCGGGGGTGAATGCAGAGTAAGCGTTAGATTTTATTTTGTCAGAATCCTTGAGGGCATAGAAGAGGAACAGGGGTAATGCCGCCAGCCCGAGCACAAGGCTGAAAGTTTCCGGCGCGAAGGAGATACCCTTGACCAGGGCATCTCGAATGACGTTACCCAGCGCCACGCCGGCTTCCAGAAGCGCCCTGTCCACCTCAGCGCGGATATCCGGCGGGAACTGCTCCCTTATAACTTCAAACCATTCTGTAATTTGATAGAGGCTTTGACTGATGAAGAAAGGGGCACCGGTGGCCAGGCTCAGGGAAGCATCAATGACAGCAGTGGCAATTGCATAGAAGAAAACGGCCAGAAGCGCAAAAAGAATGAAAAAGATGATGAGGATGGACAGGACACGTTTGAACTCCTGCCATCTTCCCGGTCTGGGAAACTTCGCTTCCATCCAGGTAATAATCGGAGACAACAGGTAAGCAAACACCAGCCCGAGAGCAAATGGGAATATAACCGTTCTCAGAAGGTAAAGGACCCAGAGAAAAATGACTGTGCCGAGCGCTAGAACCACCAGTCGCCAGTGTCGGCTGAAGAAATGAGTCATTGCAGATACAGTTCTCCCACTAACTTACCGGAGATAAGTTCAGGAATCAGACACAATGTGAAACTATGGAGCCGGTTGGTTATTCGCCCGGTTTTCTTCTGCCCAGTTTCTCTTCGACGCGGTGTTCGGCGGCGATAGCGGCTTCCTTGGCCTTTTCCGCAGCTTCTTTCGCCTTTTCGGCAGCGGTTTCGGCCTTTTCTTTCAGCATAGCCCGGGTTTCTTTACCCGGCTGGGGTGCATACAGAAAGCCAACAGCCGCACCAACAACAGCGCCCAGGAGAAATCCAATAGCGAAACTGGCACCAGTA
Organism: Dehalococcoidia bacterium; assembly: GCA_013202615.1. Classification (GTDB taxonomy): domain Bacteria; phylum Chloroflexota; class Dehalococcoidia; order Dehalococcoidales; family RBG-16-60-22; genus E44-bin89. The sequence goes on along the minus strand of JABMRL010000240.1, from coordinate 341 downwards.
TCTTTTTCAGCCATCTCTACCTCCTTACTTTCTTCTGGTAAACCCACTGAACAGGCCAACTGCCTGCCGCACACCCTGAACAAAGGCAGCCAGCTGTGCCAGTGGTCTCGACACCTCTTCCTCTACAATTGTGGAAATGTCCTCAATTCGTTTGGCGGTAGACTTCACCGAGTCCAGTATCGGCCTCAGCTTGCGATACAGCATAAAGGCCAGAACGCCAACAGAAATGACGACAATGGTGACGCCGAAGCCAACGATTACTATCGCCAGGTCACGGAACCATTCAATACTCACCGGTTCTTACCTCCGTTAATAACAGATTACCATAACATTGTAGCCAT
>JABMRL010000239.1 GCA_013202615.1 Dehalococcoidia bacterium | reverse complement strand
ATCCAGGACCGCTTCGGCCAATCGGGTACCGTACCGGAACTGAAAGAGGAATACAAAATATCCGCCAGGGATATCGCCCAGGCGGTCAGAGAGTCGGTCAAGAAGAAATAGATTGTGACTCGCCCATTTTATCTGTCAAAGGAGGAGTGATGAAAAAACTCGGTTTTATCGGCCTGGGCAATATGGGTAAAGGGATGGCTTTGAACCTGGTCAAGGCAGGTTACCCGCTGACCATCCATGACGTCAGGCCCGAGCCGGTTCAGGAACTGGTCAAAGCCGGGGCCAAGGCGGCCGGTTCCCCGCGTGAGGTGGCCGAAAATTCAGAGATTGTCATCACCATGGTGACCTCATCTCCCCACGTGGAGCAGATAATGTTTGGCGATGACGGCGTCCTTGCCGGCATGAAAAAGGGCAATATCATAATCGATATGAGCACCATCGACCCGATTGTGACCCGCAAGGTAGCCGCCGCGGCTGCCGATAAGGGAATCGATATGATGGACGCACCGGTGAGCGGTGCTCCGCCCAAAGCCGCTGACGGCACGCTCTCCATAATGGTGGGCGGCAAAAAAGAACTCTTTGACCAGTGTAAATCAATACTGGATGTTATGGGAGAGAAAGTCATTCACGTTGGCGAGGTGGGCATGGGTGAGGTGGTCAAGCTGGCCAACAACCTGGCCGCCGCCATTGCCGGCGTAGGCATGTTTGAGGGCTTTCTGTTTGGCGTCAAGCTCGGTGCCGACCCCAAGGTTCTCTACGAGGTCATGAGCGCCAGTTCCGGAAATAGCTGGGTACTGCAGACACGGGTCCCCTACCCCAACGTCATCCCCGGCAGCCCGGCCAACGACGACTTTGCTCCCGGTTTCACCACCGACCTCATGGCCAAAGACCTCGGCCTCATCCTGTCGGCAGCCGAGGCAACCAATATTCCGCTGCTCGCCGGCAGCCTGACCCGTCAGTTGCTTGAGGCTGCCAGGGCCGCCGGCTATGGGAGCAAGGACTGGTCAGTCATCGCCAGGATAATCCAACAGCTGGCCGGAGAAGACGAAAAATAAGCTCGCCCCTGACGCCACTATCACCGATTATCCTGACCCGCCAGGCAGCATGGACGACCGGCGTTAATGACGTCTTCAAACATCAAACTTTCAGGAGGTAGAGATTCATGTCCATTGTTGTGAACACAAAGATAAAACGGTCTTCACCTGAGATTGTCAAGGAGTTCCGCAGCCTTCTTGAAGAATACCACTCCATTGTCCCCGGCGTCTCCGACTGCATGAATCGCCTCAACGCCATGAGCGCGGATATTCAGCCGCTCTTCCCGAAAATCCGCCTGGTGGGGGTAGCCCTCACCGTGAAAACGGGCACATCCGACCTTGCGCCGGTTATACGAGCGCTTCAGCTCATTCAACCCGGAGACATTATCGTTGTCGATACTCATAATTCAAATAACACCGCCTTCTGGGGTGAAATCGTGGCTATTGAGGCAAGGAGAAATGGCGCCGTGGGCATCATCCTCGACTCGGCGGTTCGGGATGTCGTCGAACTGAGGGAGATGAAATTCCCGGTACTCAGCCGGGGCATCGCCCCGAACGTGGCCAGCACCATTGGCTTTGGCTACATAAACGTCCCCGTCCAGTGCGGCGGGGCAGCAGTGAACCCCGGAGATATCGTCATCATCGATGATAACGGCGTGGTCGTGGTACCGTGTGATGAGGCCAAAGACGTTCTGGAGAAGACCAAAAAGTTCCTGGCAAACGAGGGCAAGGTGATAGAAAGAGTCAATGCCGGCGAAAGCCTCTATAATATTTTGGGTCTCGATAAGCTGGAAGCAGCGACCATCGACCATACAAAGCTCTATGATAAATAACCCTTTCAATGGCTCATGAAGCAAAGAGTCCATTACAGGAATATCGTATGACAACCACATAAACAGGTTAGATGTCATAAGATATGAGTGCGGTCAAAACAAGGGGGATTACTTGAAAATGGAAAGAAAAGAAACTTACGCTACTCAAGAGGAATATGACAGACACGTTATTCATTACCAGGATGTTCCCATTGTAGAGGTAGCTCCCAGCATGAAATACCACATCGTATCCGGGGAAAGGATTACGGTCGGCTTCATTAATGCCGCGCCAAATGCTGTAGGGCCGACGCATAAACATGAAGCAGAGCAAATCCTGATAGTAATGGACGGTGCCTGTGAAGAAGCAGTTGAAGGAAAGCTATTTCCCCTGAAGAAGGGAGACGTTCTGGTTATTCCCTCTAATGTGGAACACGGAACTTATATGTCCGATAAAGGTTGTCAAATCCTCGATATATACTCACCGCCAAGGCAGGATTACCTGGCGAAACTTGAAGAGGTGAAGAAAAGCCAGAAGAAATGACTCTTCTTCACCAGATTCCATGCTCCGGCCAGATATTCTTTTGACTGTGAGATAGAAAGCAAAGAGCCCCTGCCTAACCCGGCGCGGGCCTTTTATCCGCCCACGGTGCCGCCTGCTCATACGCCGCCGCTGCTTTCAGGAGGGCGGTCTCGCCGTGGTGCCTGCCCACGATTTGCAAGCCGACCGGCAGCCCTTTTTCTGTCCACCCACAGGGCACTGATACCGCCGGATGCCCGGTCATGGTGATGGCGTAGGTCAGCATGGCCCAGTCCAGGTAGTGCT
>JABMRL010000238.1 GCA_013202615.1 Dehalococcoidia bacterium | reverse complement strand
CGCTGGAAATCTGCATGGGCGCTTCTCTCTGCAACACGCGCTCGCTGGCGGTAATGAAGCATAACGGGACCAATGTAGCCCTTGATATTATGATGCACCTGAATTACACGGGGGTGCGCGGGGGGCTGGTGCTGATTTCCGGGGATGACCCGGGGGGCATCTCCTCGCAGAATGAAGAGGACAGCCGCATAATTACCCGCCTTGATGCTCACCTGCCGGTGTTTGACCCCTGGTGCCCGCAGGAAGCCAAGGACATGATAAAGGCGGCCTATGAACTCTCCGAAGAGACGGAACTGTGCTTCGTGGTGCGACCGGTAACGCGCGTCTGCCACGCGCGCAGTAAAGTCAGCATGGACGGTATAAAGAAAGGGAAGGAGCCACTCTTTGAAGATGACCGTTCCCGGTTCATTATGAGCGCGGTCAAAGAGACTAAAGCCGGCGGCATTCTCCGTCCTGTAGTCAGGCATCGCTGGCTCAATGAAAAACAGCCGGTGCTGGACAGAATCATGGAAGACAGCACCTTCAACCATACAGAGGACGGCGAGGGGAAGATAGGGCTGGTCACCTGCGGCATCGGGTATGCCTTCGTCAAAGAGGTGGAAAAGATACTGGGTAAAAAATTCCCGGTTCTCAAGCTGGGCACCCTGCCCCTGCCGAAGAACAAGGTGCTCCAGTTCGCCCGCAAGATGGATAAACTGGTCGTTTATGAAGACAGCGAGGCGGTGGTGGAGGGTATGTTGAAGCAGATGTTTTTCGACGAAGATATCAGGGTGGAGGTGATGGGGAGGAGCGGGTTCCTGCCGCAGGAAGGGGAACTATCAACCACCGTAGTACTGAAATCGCTGGCGGAGCTTTATCCGGAACTGAAGGAGAAAATTCCGGCAACGGCCCCGCTGGAGATGAAGGTCCCGATACGGACGCGCACCCAGTGTGTGGGCTGCCAGTATCGCGGCCTGCTGCACGCGCTTAAAATAGTGGCTCATAAATACAAGGGAGTCGTCACCGGAGATATCGGCTGCTATGACGCCGGCTCGTTCCCGCCGCTGGAGCTGCAGTCGACCATTTACTGCATGGGCTCGTCAATACCCATGGCATCAGGCATCGCTTACAGCGGCTATGATAAGCCGGTATTTGCCATCATCGGCGATTCGACTTTCTTCCACAACGGTGTTCTCGGCCTCCTGAACGCCATCCATAGTGGGGTGGATATGGTGGTCATCGTCTGCGATAATCGAACCACGGCGATGACCGGCTTCCAGCCGCATCCGGGCAGCGATGTCGATGTTCGCGGCGAGCCGGCTCTTGCTATTGATGTTACCGGCCTTGCCACTGCCGCCGGAGCGACCAGCGCCCGGGTGGTCAATCCCTATGATATCCCGCAGGTAACCGAGGCGCTGGAGAAAGCGGTGAAGGAGAAGGGCGTCTCGGTCGTCGTGGCCACCATGCCGTGCTACCTGGTGGCAAGGCGGACCGGTGAGCTTGGTTTCACGCCGCGCAAGGTCGTTCTCGACCCGGAGCTTTGCAATGGCTGCAAGATTTGCATTACCTACTTCGGCTGCCCGGCAATCCATTTCAGCGATGGCAAGGCGACCATTGACTATGGCACCTGCGTTGATTGCGGCATGTGCGTGGAAGTTTGCAAGAGGGGGGCAATCACATGGAGCTAAACATACTGATTGCTGGCGTTGGCGGACAGGGCAACCTGTTTGCCTCAAGCATCCTCGCCGAATACCTGCTCAATAAAGGATATGAGGTCTTGGCTGTGGAAACAATCGGTGCCGCGCAGCGTGGCGGCTCCGTGGTATCACATCTGAGGGTATCCGATGCCGAAATCTACTCGCCGCTCATCCCGGCAGGTAAGGTGGATATCCTCATGGGGTTTGAGACTGTCGAGATGCTGCGCAACTTTGAATTGCTCGCCGGGGACGGCATGTACCTGCTCAACGACTATAAAGAACCGACGGTGTTGTGCAATATGGAGATGGATACCTATCCACCGGATGAGGAGATAACGGCCGTGCTGAAGAAGTCGGGGAAGAAAGGTTACGCTATCAAGGCCACTGAGTGCGCGCGGCAGATTGGCGGCAGCCTGCTGACCAACGTGGTCATGGTCGGTGCGCTGTGTCAGGTATCGCCGCTCTTCGATAGCCAGGAAGTGAAACAGGTGCTGGCCGGGAAGTCGCCAGACAAGGTAAAAGAACAGAACCTGCAGGCCTTTGATGCCGGCGGCTCACTGGTTCAGGAAGCCTTGCGCAAAGCCTGACGTGATTTCATACCAGGTACATAATAAACAAACCGGTACTGTACGCGAGTATCTCTGAAAGGCGTTTTTGCTATGACCGTTGCCAGACAGCTTTACGAATTACAGGAAGTTGACCTCGAAATTGCTGACGAAGAACGCAGGCTGGGACAGGCAATCAGCCGGCTGGGTAAAAACGATGTGGTTGTCGCGGCTCAAGAGGAACTCGACACCGAGAAGAACAAACTGGAAGAACTGCAGAAACAGCAGCGCGCCCTTGAGCGGGAAATAGACGACCTGGCGAGCAAAATAAAAGCCGGCAATGACGGACTTTACGGCGGACGGGTCAAAAACCCGAAGGAACTGTCCAATCTGCAGCACGAGGTTGAGCTGTTTAAGGCCAGGGGCGACCGGCTGGAAACGAAGGACCTGGAACTGATGGAGCAGGTGGAGTCGGTGGAGGCCGGGGTGACTGAGTTGACAGATAAATTGAAACAGGTGAGTACGGAGTGGCAGCGCGAGCAGGAACAGCTGGGCAAGGAGAAAATGTCGCTGGAAAGCAGCCTGAATGACCTGAGACAGAAACGTCAGGAACTGGCTGCCGAATTCGACCCAAAGACGGTCACGCTTTACGATGGGCTCAGGAAGAACAAGGGTTTCGCCGTGGCCAGGGTGGAGCAGGGGATATGTCGTGGCTGTCGTATATCACTGCCCTCCAGCGAGCTGCAGCAGGTGAGAGGTGGCAATGTAATACAGTGCGGCAGCTGCAATCGTATCCTGTACCTGCCATGAGTAATAATATGGAAAAAGTAATAATCTATACTGACGGTGCTGCTGAACCAAATCCAGGGCCAGCTTCTATTGGCGTTGTTATCAAAGATGGAAAGGGAAATATTATCAGCTCTATTTCCAGATATATTGGTCAAACTACTAATAACCAAGCAGAATATTTGGCTGTTATAGAGGCTCTTAAGGAAGCGATTAAGCTCGGCGCAACATCTGTTGATTTGAAATCAGATTCAGAACTTGTAGTAAGACAGATAACAGGAGTGTATAAAGTAAGAAAAGAAGAACTAAAGCCATTATTTCAAAAAGTAAAACAACTGCAAAACTCACTAAAAAATTTTCAAATTACTCATATTAAAAGAAACAAAAACAAAGTGGCTGATAGACTAACTAAAAGAGCTTTGGAATTAGGTGTTAGCTCTTTCAAAGAGAAGAAGCGCAGATTAGTCATAACTATATCCCAAACCAGCGATGAGGAAGGTGATATAGTTGATTTATCTAAGGTAATTGATATATTGAGACGATTTCAGGGGCAAGATGAAGTTAAGTTAAGAATCTCTGATGGAGAAAAGATAGTTAGTTTAAAATTGTTTGATATTCGCACTAATTACTGCGCAGAATTACATGACTGTTTGAGTCAGATTGTTGGTGAATCTGGGCTCAAATTAGAAGCGCTAGATTCAAAAGATTAATACCTGGATTATATATTTATTGACTAATGACACACCTGCTACTAGACTATAAGTGGGCCAAGTAAACCGGGTGGCCGCCCCGGATTCCGGGGAGGAAAGTCCGAGCTCCGCCGGGCAAGGGTGCTGGGTAACGCCCAGGAGGGGTGACCCTACGGAAAGTGCCACAGAAACATACCGCCCCGCGTCAGCGGGGTAAGGGTGAAATGGTGAGGTAAGAGCCCACCAGTGGCTGGGTGACCAGCCAGCTGGGTAAACCCCATCTGGAGCAAGACCGAATAGAGGGACATAAGG
>JABMRL010000237.1 GCA_013202615.1 Dehalococcoidia bacterium | reverse complement strand
TCGACGGTGGGATTCAGGAAGGAGGGCGTCGCGCCGGTACCGAGAATATACCGGCCATCGTGGGGCTGGGAAAGGCAGCGGAGCTGGCGAAAGAGAGTATGGCAGCCCGTGTTAAACACTTAAGCCACCTGCGCGATCGTCTTCTTACCAGGCTACCGGAGCGAATCGAACACGTGGTGGTTACCGGTCACCCGGAAAACAGGCTGCCGGGCAATGCCAGTTTCTGTGTGGAATTCATAGAGGGAGAAGGCATGCTCATGCTCCTCAACAGCCAGGGAGTGGCGGTCACCAGCGGCTCGGCGTGCACTTCCAGGGCGCTCAAAGCCTCCCATGTGCTAATCGCCATGGGCCTGCCCCACGCGCTGGCGCAGGGGTCTGTCCTTTTTACCTTCGGCATTGACAATTCTGAAGAAGATGTTGATTATGTACTTGAGGTGATGCCGCCGATTGTCGAAAGGCTGCGGCAGATGTCACCACTGTATGCAAAGTTCAGCAAAACAGGCAAAGGAGGCACATGATATGCCGATATACAGCGAGAAAGTAATGGAACACTTCATGAACCCCCGTAACGTTGGGGAAATAGAGGACCCGGACGGCGTTGGGGAGATAGGTAACCCGGTGTGCGGGGACATAATGACGTTTTACATAAAGGTTAAAGACAATCATTTGGAAGACGTGAAGTTCAAGACCTTTGGCTGCGGGGCGGCTATCGCTGTTTCCAGTATGGTCAGTGAGATGGCCAAAGGGAAGACGCTGGAAGAAGCAAGGAAAATTACCCCTAAGCGGGTGGCTGACGAACTTGAAGGGCTGCCCAAGAACAAGTTTCACTGCTCCAATCTGGGCGCGCAGGCCTTGAACAAGGCGATTGACAATTATTTGAAAAAACAGGCAAAAGGGGGGAAGAAATAATGGCAGAGCAGCAGGGAAAAAAGCGGCTTTCCTGTCCGTACTGTGATGAAGAGATGATGGCGCCTGACGGTGCCTATTGTCAGAGATGCGGCATCGTCGTATTCTACTGCCCTCAATGCCGGAAACCGGTTCCTCGTGATAAGAAGGAGTGCCCCTATTGTGGCGCTGAGGTTAAAGGCGAAGACGTCGAGGTATGAATTAAAATGGCCGACGAGAAAGATAAACTGACCATAGTCATGTTCAGTGGCAACCTGGACCACGCTCTGGCGGGATTCACGCTGGCGACCACGGCGGCCAGCATGGGGATGGAAGTAAACATGTTCTTCACCTACTGGGGGCTGAACATCATCAAGAAAAACGAGGGCAAAATCAGAAGTCGGGGCCTGATGAAGAAGATGTTGAACTTCATGAACCGCGGCGGCAGCAAAAGACTGAAGCTCTCCCGTTTCAACATGTTCGGCCTCGGCACATGGATGATGAAGAAGCTGATGAAAGACGCCAATGTCCCATCCCTTGACGAGATGATAACCATGGCGCAGGAGATGGGAGTAAAATTAGTTCCGTGCAGCACCACCTGCGGAGTGATGGGACTTTCAGAGAAAGATGCTTTCCGTGAGAACATTGCCAGCCTGGCCGGTGCCGCCTTTTTCCTGAATGAAGCGCGTGAATCAAAGATAACCCTCTTCATCTAGATAAGGAGCAAGCAATGAAGGCAGATAAGACGCTCGATTGCGTGGGCTTTTACTGCCCGATGCCCATTGTCAAAACATCGGAAAAGATTAAAGAGTTGAAGCCGGGAGAAATCCTGGAAATTATCGCCGATGATAAAGGTATAAAACAGGACATGCCTGCCTGGTGCCAGACAACCGGTCACGAATTTGTGGGCATGGAGGAGGCGGGTGGGGAAATCAGGGTCTACGTGAAGAAGACTCACCAGTGAAAATCATTTTTGCGCCCTCTTCGCTAAAAGCAGCGTCACCAGAGACAAACCCACACTTATCAAGGCAATAACGATAAAGATACTGCTAATGCCGTAAATATCCATAAAGTGCCCGGCCACGGGCTGTAACAGGCTCTGGCCTTCCAGCGCCAGACCGAAATAAATGCCAAAGGCTGTTGCCCTGAGGTGAGGCGGTACGCTATCCAGCACATACGGCTGCATTGTTGCCTGAGTCATATACCGGAACATGCCGAAGGTAATTAGAATTACGACAAGCCCAGCGTTATATGGGAGTATGGTGAGCAAATACAGGACGGGGCCGGTAGCCACAAGTGAAAGGAAGATAGCCCGTTTTCTATCCCACCGGTCCGAAAGCCAGCCACCAAACAGGCTGCCAGCTATGCCACCAAACCTGAGAATCCCCACCAGCACCGCCGCAAAAACCGGGGTAACGCCGTGCTTATCCACGAGGTACAACGGAACAAAGGACATGGCAATGCCGGCGATAAGCTGCATGGATACGCACAAGAACAGGATGGTGGCAATAGGTCGCAGCGCCTGAATTACATTAACTCTTCTGGCGCCTGTCTGTATTTGACCTGACTCTTTCCCTGAAGTTTGTCGCAAGGACATGATGCCGGCAGTTTTTTCGATGAGGGTGAATTTTTTCAATATTAAAGGAACGGCGAATATGGCGGGAAAGCTCAGAATGATAAAAGCGAAGCGCCATCCCAGTGCTTCCGCGATTAATCCTCCCAGAAGAGGCCCCATTGAGAAACCGATGCTGCCGCCTACCATATGAAGTGCAATCACCCTGCCCCGCCGCGATTCCTCAAAATAGCCGGAGAGCATCGTCACTGCCGAAGGATGATAGCCACCGGCAAGAATGCCCATAATGATAAGAATGAAGAGCATTGGGTAGTATGATGGGCTCAGGCCAACGGCGATTGTAGTCAAGCCGACACCACCCAAACCCACCGCAATCACGGTACTTCGCCTTAACCGGTCACCGAGCCATCCCCCGAGAACCTGAGAAAAGCCGGAAGTGATGGTATAAGCGGAAAGCAGCAGGCCGGATTGCAAATAGGTCAATCCCATGCCCTCTTTAATCAAAGGCAGTAATGCCGTCAGTAACCCGCAGCACAGGTCATGGCTGAGGTGGGTATAGGTGAAGAGCGAGGCTGTTCCTCCTCCCCACTGACGGAAAATTGCGCCGAATCTGCTGTTACGTAACAACCGGTTTAACCTTCAGGGTGGACATACCTTCTATATAAACTGCCTTGTTCAGTCAGCAAGTATCTTCATATTAATAAAAGGCAACGGGATATTTCAAATGAACCGCACCATTTTGACGAGTAAAGTAAATTATGGTATCTTTCAGAAGAAGCCATCAGGCATACCCTTGAAATTATCACCAGCAGGAAACGGGTTCAATTTTCAATTAAAAGGAGATAATATGCCGCTGACAAAAGAAGCACTCCTGAATATGTACCGTAGAATGCTTACTATCCGGTATTTTGAAGAGGGTCTTACGGAATTTTCGAAGCAGGGGCTTGTACCCGGCACCGGACATGTTTCCATCGGTGAGGAGGCGGTGGCTGTGGGGTCGTGCAGTGCTCTGGGGGAAAAAGATTACATAATATCCACCCATCGCGCCCACGGGCACCTGCTGGCCAGAGGCGCGGATATTAACATCATACTGGCCGAGGTGCTTGGCAAGGCAACCGGTTGCACTGGAGGTAAAGGCGGCTCAATGCACCTCTCCGATTTCGGTCGGCAAATCCTGGGCACCAATGGCATCGTGGGTGGTGGTATTAATATTGCCGGAGGCGTAGGCCTGGCCATCAAAAAGCGTAAAACCGGTCAGATATGCCTCTCCTTTTTTGGTGACGGGGCGGCTAACCGGGGGACTTTTCACGAAGGGTTGAACCTGGCAGCATTGTGGAAGATACCCACGGTGTTCGTTTGCACCAACAATCAATATGGCTTATCCATGCCCCAGAGCAAAGCCTGCGCCAATCTTGACATCTCTGCCCGGGCCGCCGCTTATGGTATGCCAGGGTACCGGGTTGACGGTACTGATGTAATTGCCGTTTATGAAGCGGTGAAAATCGC
>JABMRL010000236.1 GCA_013202615.1 Dehalococcoidia bacterium | reverse complement strand
GAGTTTCGGGGGACCGAGGACGCGCCTCTACGGCGGTGCCGACTATTTTGAACATGCCAACGAAGAGATTGCCCTGATGGTACAGATTGAGCATGTTGATGCCGTGAACAGCGCCGATGAAATCCTCTCTGTAGAGGGTATCGACGGCTTCTTTATCGGGCCGAGTGACCTTGCCATATCCATGGGGCTGAAACCGGGTCTTGACCAGACCGACCCCCGGCATGTAGGAGCGATAAGTAAGGTTCTGGAGGTGGGGAAGCGACACGGTGTCCAGGGGGGCATTCAGGTTGGCAGTGCCGAAGCAGTCAACGAGCGCATCGCCCAGGGATTCAAATTTATCGCCCTGAGCAGCGATGAGGGTTTCTTGCGGAACGCCGCGTCGTCAGCGCTGGGCAATGTTGTTAAAGACAGAAAAGTCCCTTAAGCGAGCTCTTTACCGGAGATAGATTACCTCACTTTTTGCGGAACGCCTGGAACAGCGTGAAGAGCAGAATACCGCCGAATATCACCCCCACGATGCCAAACAGCATCTCTCCCTTGTAGTCTTCTTCCTCCGGCGTCAGCGGTATGGGGGCTGGCCTCGGCCGGGGTTTCTTCTCAGGAGCGGGTTTGGGCGCCGGCTCTGATGGTGAGGTGACGTTTTCGGTAGAGAGGGTTACCTCTTTTTCGTTGTTTCCTTCATCGCTCTCATGAATCCGGTTTCCTTCATCGATAATCACTCGGATAGTGTGTGGTCCGGACTGGAATATCAGGGTACTGAAGGTCTCCTCTGTGGTCGCATCGGGTTCCAGCGTGTCGATCTGGCCGGAGGTCAGGTACTCGCCGTCGACGTAATAGCTCACTGATGAATACCCGGCCTTAGCATCGCCCTGATTTCTAATGATTACCGTAAAGATTATTTCGCTACCGGTTGGAAGTTCTCCGGTTGGCCAGTTGATGGACTCAATGGTCAGGTCAGGAGCGGGAATGGAGAAGGCGACTGTTTCGGAATTGTTGCTTTCGACTCCTTCGGCGACAGCATCGGCATTATCCGCGAACAGGGTAACGGTATGCAGCCCTATGGCGGCATACCATTCAAAATATTCGGTCACGCGAGCACCGGCGTCGAGCTGCGGAATCTCCTGGTAGCTCAAGACTTCATCGTCGATGGAGAAGGATATCTGGAAACTGCCTGCCCCGCGACTGCCTTTGTTCTTGATGTATGCGGTCAGGGTTACTTTTTCACCCGGAGAGGGGTTAATCGGGCTCCAGGTGACGGCTTCCAGGATAAGGTCAGGCGCGGGATAGACTATCATAGTTTCATTATTTTCGTCGTTGGTTTCGACTACCAGGTCCGAATCATCCACAACAGCCCGTATCTTGTGTGAGCCGTCCTCAACTTTCCAGTCAAAGGTTCTGGGGACCGTTGTGCCGGGGTCAATTGCCGGGATGTCCTGGTAGCCCCTCGGGCTGTTATCAATATAGACGTATAGCAGCGAACTGTCGGCCCGGAGGTCTCCGTTATTCTCCACGATTACGGTAAAAGTAACCGTTTCTCCTACGGAGGGGTCATTGTGTGACCAGTCGATGCTTTTTATTATGAGGTCAGGGCCAAGGGGGACCAGGGTGCTCGTTTTTTCATTATTGGTCTCATCGCTTTCGGTAACTATGCCGGTGAAATCGATATAAGCTTTGATGGCATGTTCGCCGGGGGTGGCAGTCCAGGTGAAGGTCATGTTATCGGTCGCATTGGCAGATATCGGGCTTACGGAACCGGAAGATACGCGGTCATCATCAATGAAATAGGCGATATGGGTGTAATCAGAACCAGCCGTTCCCTGATTTTTCACCGTGACGGTAAATGTCACCTTATCGCCGATAGCCGGCTCGGGCGGCGCCCAGGCTATCTGCTCTATGATTAAATCGGGAGGCAGGATTGTTAAGGTGACCGTTTTTTCGTTATTCGACTCCTCGCTCTCCGGCACATCGTCTTGCGGGTCGGCAACGGCCCGTATTTGGTGCGAACCTTCTTCGGCTCTCCAGGTAAAGGTTACCTGCCTGTTGGCGCTGGCATCTATCTGCGCCAGCGTATTATCGCCTGCGCTGGAACCGTCAATATACAGGTCAACGGTGGACTCGCCAGAGTCGCCACTCCCCTGGTTCTCTATGGTTATGGTAAAGGTGATATGGTCACGCACCGAAGGCTCAGTCGGCGACCAGGTTATAGAACTGATTGTCAGGTCAGAGAGATTCGGAGAGAAGGTAATTGTTTTTTCGTTGTTGGTCTTATCACTCTCGATAATAAAACCCCCTGTGACAATCACAGCTTTTATTTCGTGCGCGCCCGCCTCGGCAACCCAGGAAAAGGTCGCGTTTTCAGAAGCGCTGGCTTCTAATTTACTGGTCTGGTCTGTATCCAGGCAGGTATCATCGACGTAAAAATTTACGGTGGCATTGCCTGATACGCCACTGCCCTGATTGGTAACGAGTACCATGAAGCTTACATTATCACCTATTGATGGTGTCTCGGGAGACCATGAGATATCCTCGATGATTAGGTCGGGAAGGAGAGCTGAGAAAACCACCGTCATTTCATTGTTATCTTCATTAACCTCCGGCACGGAGTCGTTTTTATCGACGATAGCCTTAATCTCATGCTGACCTGCCTTGGTGAACCAGGAGAAGGTTTCGGTTAGCGCTCCTCCCGGGTCTATTCTCCCGATATCCTTGTAGCCCCGTGAAATGCCGTCGATGTAAAAATCCACTCGGTTTGAGCTGGCGGCAATAGTGCCCTGGTTCCTGATGGTTATGGAGAAAATAACGGTGCTGCCAACGGAAGGTTCCGATGGCGACCAGGTTATAGAATCGATTATCAGGTCAGCGCCCAGTGTTGATAAGGTGTATGTTTTTTCGTTGTTATGCTCATCGCTTTCACTAACTTGCCCCTTGTAATCGGCCACCGCGGTGAAGGTATGTATGCCGGCTTCGGCAGCCCAGGTGAAAGTGTATTCGGCGCTGGCGTCGGGGGCAATTGCACTCACATAGTCATCGGTAACGTAATCATCATCAATATAATAGGCGACATAGCATTGCCCTGAGGTAGCCGTGCCCCGGTTATTGATGGTGATGGTGAAGGTTACATCGTCCCCGATGGACGGTGTTTCCGGCGAACTGGTTATCACCTCAATAGTAAGGTCAGGGCCGGATTCTGCCCATGCTATCCTATCTGCGTGATTGACCGGGCAGAACAGTGGGCAACTAAAGGCCAGTATGGTAACGAAAAGTATGATTATAGAGAGAACCTTTTTTGGCATTACCGCTCCATGACTGTGTTACTCTGTTTACATAATACATATTATAGAGCAACAAATCAACAGAATAGGTATAGTAAATTAGTACCTTTGGAACAGGTACTTAAGGGTGAGCTTTCCTTGAAAAGGTTTGTCAGGCAGGAAGTAAGGGGGCTTATTGACATCCAGTCGTATCCAACTATAATGGAGCTGTCTGCGGTTTGAAGTCCTTTAGCGAGAGGATGGTCTAGCAGAGGTATAATGAAGAAAGAAGTGCCGGTGACCGCTGAATAAAATGAGGTGCCGGTGCTTTTTCTGATTATAAAAATATAAAGAAGGAGGATTACCGAAAATATGGAAAGGAAAGAGCCTGCGGCCAATCGAGACGAATACGGCAAATACGTTACTCGCTACACTGAAGTTCCCGCTATAGAGCTGGCCCCTGGTATTACCGCCCGCATTATATCTCATGATAAGATAACCATCAGCCTTGCCAGCGCGGAGCCAAACGCCCAGCTTCCCTCTCATCGTCATGAAAATGAACAAATGTTAATGGTTCTGGATGGTGCCATTGATTTTATAATTGAGGGCAAACAATACCATGTTGAGAAAGACGATGTTATCGTTTTACCGTCAAATACAGAACATGGAGCTTATTTTACCGACAAGGGAGCTTCTGTTATTGACATTTTCTCTCCACCCAGGCACGACTTTGTGGCCAGGCTGGAAGAGGTGAAAAAGAGCCAGGGAAAGTGATGCGTGGGGGCCACTCCGCACGCCTAGGTAGTATAAGGCCGGTTATCTCCGGCTTAGCCAGAGGATAGCGGAGCAGGCAATAATTGTAGCCAGGATGGCCGCGCTGCTGGTGGTGAAGCTGGTGTGGAAGCCGAAATGGTCAATCAGGTAACCCAGGATTGGGGTCAATACCCCGGTGCCTTCCATGTTGCCAAAGAAATAGAAGCCGAGCACTGTGGAGCGATTTCTGGCTGAAGTCTGGTCGACGATGAATGCCTGTGCGCTGGTGGTGTTGATGTACATCAGGATGCCGATAAGAACCAGCATGGCACCGGTACCGAATCCGTAGGGCGCGATGTTTAGCAGGTAAATCACGATGCCGGCCATAACACACACGGTTATGATTATCGGCACCCGGCCGAAGCGGTCGGAGAGATAGCCGCCAAGTGGCCCCGCCCATAGTCCCATGAAGTACACGAGAGATATCGAAGCCGCCGCTGTTTCCTTGCTGGTGCTGAAAGTATCGACCAGGAAAAGCGGGATAAAAGAAACGATGGACATTATCAGCGCCTGGGTGAAAGAGCTAAGCACAATCACAGTTATCAGGCGGCGCTTATGCCCGGGAGCGGGTGGCGCTTCCGTGGAGACGCTGATGTCCTCGGCTACTGTTTTCCGGGTTGGCACGCGTTTTCCCAGTATGATATGGAGCATGACGCCGAAACCCATGGCCGGAATGGCCAGCGCGATGAACGGCCCGCGCCAGCCCCAGGCGACGGCAATGCCGGCGGCAATGAGCGGTGCCAGGAAGTAGCTGAAGCTGCCGCCGACCATGTGAAAACCGAGCGCCTGGCCGCGTTTTCCTGGCTCTACTACGGCCGATATCATGGTGGTGGAGGCGGGGTGATAACCGCCCCCCATTATGCCCATCAGCACCAGGCCGGCGAGCAATATAAGATAGTTGGGAGAGATACCGACCAGCAGCCCGGTGGCGCCCACGCCGACGATGCCTATGGTGAGCAGGATACGGGGTCCGAAACGGTCGGCGAGCCACCCTGCCGGCAGCTGGCAGATACCGTAGACCACACCGAAAGCCGATATGATGAATCCGGCGCGGGTGTAATCCAGGGCGAATTCGTCGCGGATATAGGGCAATAGCGGCACCGGCAGGGCAGTAACCAAGTGGTGGGAAAGGTGTGCCAGCACGAACAGGGGCATCAGTCCGCTGAGGAAGGAGCGCAAACTGAATCTGCTTCTGATGGCGGTTTCCTTTCTGCGAAAAGGCGCTTCGGCGGGTTATCAGCGTATATGTATTATACCACGAGAGGGAGGTTAAGTTCTCGCCGCAGCCCCTGCCCTATCGGGCGCCCGGTCTACCTGGCGGCAACGGCAGCTTTTTCAATCCTGACGGCGCAGACCTTGAACTCCGGTATCTTGGCTACGGGGTCCAGCGCCGATATGGTCAGCTGGTTGGTGGGGCTCTCGGCGAAATGAAAGGTCATGAAGATAACGCCAGCCGGGGAAGCCCCGGTGAGCCTGGCCCTGGCGGTAACTGCGCCGCGCCGGGAAACCACCCTTATGGTTTCGCCTTCAGCAATGCCGAGCGCCGAACCATCCTGCGGGTTTATCTCCACCAGCTCTTCGCTGTGAAAGGCGTTGAGGCCCTTCACTTTTCGGCTCATGGTGCCGGTATGGTAGTGGAACAGGCTGCG
>JABMRL010000235.1 GCA_013202615.1 Dehalococcoidia bacterium | reverse complement strand
TGCACCGACCTGGTGGATAATGGTGAGGTCATCGGGGCCGTCCTGCGCACGAAGACGGCTATAAGCCCGCTCTATATTTCCATCGGTCATAAAGTGGACCTTGAGGCTTCCATTCGCTGGGTGCTGGCGTGCTGTCGGGGCTATCGTATACCGGAGCCGCTGCGTTTGGCCCATCTGGCGGCGGGAGGAAACCTGAAAGAGAAAGAATTCGTGCCGGCTCATGAAATGAGCGGTTAGAGTAGACTGTTCTGATAACAGGAGTGGCATAAATGCCGGAGTTACTGGACAAACTGGAAGACCTGCGGTCTCGAATTTCAATGGCACTGGTGCATCTTTGACATTGCCGGCAAAGAAGTGGCCGTCAGCAGGCTAGAGAAAGAGTCGGCGCAGCCGGACTTCTGGCTGAACCAGTCCAAAGCACAGGATACCATGCGTTGCCTGGTGGGGCAAAAGAGGACTGCGGAACGATGGCGGGAACTGGAGAAAAGAGTAACGGACCTGGTCGAACTGGCTCACCTGACCGGAGAAGACGAATCATTGCAGACAGAGATAATCTCAGAGACAGAGGAAGTTGAGTCGATTCTCGCTCAGCTTGAATTCCAGCTTGCTTTCAGTGGTGAGTTTGATGAGCGCAATGCCATTCTGGCAGTCCACGCCGGCGCTGGAGGCACCGAGTCTCAGGACTGGGCGGAGATGCTGATGCGGATGTACCTCCGGTGGGCCGAGCGGCATGGCTACCAGGCAGAGGTACTGGAAAGTACCGCCGGCGAGGAAGCCGGCGTGAAGAGCGTGCTCATTGATATTGCCGGCGATTACGCCTACGGGTACCTGAGAGCGGAGCATGGTGTTCACCGGCTGGTTCGGCTGTCCCCATTTGACGCCGACCACGCCCGACATACCTCATTCGCCCTGGTTGAGATAATGCCGGAGGCGAAAGCGGATGTTGATATCAAAATCGACCCCGAAGATTTGAAAGTGGAGACTTTCCGTTCCAGCGGGCCGGGCGGGCAGCACATGCAGAAGACAAGCAGCGCGGTCAGATTAACTCACCTGGCCACGGGGCTGGCAGTTACCTGCCAGAGCGAGCGCTCTCAATTCCGTAATAAAGAGACTGCGATGACGATACTCCGGTCGCGCCTGCTGGAGCTGGAACTGAAGAAACGCGCCGAGGAAAAAGCCAAGCTCAAAGGAAAGCACATCGTTGCGGGCTGGGGAAACCAGATTAGAAGTTATATCCTGCATCCCTACAAGATGACCAAAGACCATCGGACCGACTTTCAGACGAGCAACCCTGACGCCGTGCTCGACGGCGAACTGGACGGCTTTCTGGAGGCCTATCATCGGTCCGGCCTGGGGAGGGAAGAGTGATAAAAAAGGCAGGGCAGTTAATCCTGATTGCCATTTTGCTCTTTATACCTCTGAGTCCGGCGACCGTTCGGGCCGCTGACGGGCTGCAGGTGCTGGAGAGCCGGGTTGAAGTTGATTTTCCGATGAAGGTCAATTTTGGTCTCTCCGCGGCCAGCGATGCTTCTATCACCGATATCCGTCTGCACTATACCGTTGACCGGATGCGTCATGCCGAGGTTATCAGCGAAGTGTCCCTCGAGTTTGAACCGGCGGAGATGGTCAATGCGGAGTGGAGCTGGGATATGAGAAAGACCGGTGGCCTGCCGCCGGGCAGCAGCCTGAGCTACTGGTGGACGGTTAGAGATGCTGCCGGCGAGGAGTTAGAAACCGAACCGGCGACAGTTCAGGTCAATGACGACCGCTATTCCTGGCGCAGCCTGAGCGAGGGGTTAATAACCCTGTACTGGTATAAGGGGGATGATGCCTTCGCCCGGGAACTAATGGACACGGCACAGCAGACACTGGTGCGCCTGCACAGCGATACCGGCGCCGGACTGGAGAGTCCGGCTGAGATATATATATACGCCAGGTCAGAAGACCTGCTCGGCGCCATGATATTCCCTCAGGAATGGACGGGGGGTGTAGCCTATACCAGGTTCAGTACCATTGCCATTGGCATCCCCCCGGACAACCTTGGCTGGGGCAAGCGGGCGATGACTCATGAGCTGACGCATCTGGTAATCCACCAGGTGGTCTTCAACCCCTATAATGACCTGCCTACATGGCTCGACGAGGGCTTCGCCATGTACGCCGAAGGGTCGCTGGAGCCGGTATTCGTCAACCTGCTTGTCAAAGCTATTGATGAAGATACGCTGATAACGGTGCGCAGCCTCGCCAGCCCCTTTTCCGCTTATGCCGAGGAATCGATACTCGCCTATGCCCAGAGCTACAGTCTGGTTGACTTATTGATTAACAATTATGGCCAGAGTAAGATGCTTGAGTTGTTGGGCACATTTCAAGAGGGGAGCGGCTACGATGAAGCCCTGCTCAAAGTATATGGCTTTGATATGGATGGTTTAAATGGACTCTGGCTCAGCTATATCGTAAAATGAGCCCAATAAGTTTCGGCAGCGCAGTGGAAAAAAGCAAAGTAAAAAAGTCATTCACCATCCATGACCTGCCGGCTTCGGAACGGCCGAGAGAGCGGCTGCAGAAGTTCGGTGCCGAGGCGCTTTCCGCTCAGGAGATTCTGGCGGTTATTCTGGGCCGGGGCATCTCCGGCGAGTCGGTGATGGTAACCGCCCAGAGGCTCTTAAGCAAGTTCGGCAGCCTCAAAGGGATTGCCGGTGCCTCGCTTGAGGAGCTGTCCGGGGTCAAGGGAATCGGCCTCGCCAAGGCGGCGCAGATAAGAGCCGTTTTTGAATTGGTCAGCCGTATCGAAGATTACCACGATAGCGAAAAGAGAGAGGTGGTCAAGACACCGGAAGACGTCGTGGCGCAGGTCCGCAGTCGCCTGAAAAGCAAGAAGAAGGAATATTTTCTGGCTCTTCTGCTGGATACCAGGAATCAGCTGATAAGGGTAGCTGAGATATCAGTCGGCAGCCTGGACAGCAGTATTGTCCATCCCCGGGAGGTGTTCAAAGAGGCGATTTCTGCCAGCGCGGCTTCAGTAATCTTTGCCCATAACCACCCCTCCGGTGACCCGGAAGCCTCCGAGGATGATATCAGCTTGACCAAACGCCTCGCCGACGCAGGTGAGATTATGGGCATCGATGTGCTGGACCATGTTATCATTGGAGACCGGAAATACCTGAGCCTGAAGAGGGAAGGTATGTTCTGATATCGATAAAAAGAAAGGAGTACGTAATGTCGGACGAGTCTAGTTTTGAAAAATTGAATAATGCCCTTATCGCCGGCGACAAAAGCGGTCTGGAACAGGGGGTTGGTGATGCTCTGAAAGAGGGTGTCACGCCCTCGGACATAATTGAAAAAGGGATGTCACCCGGTATGAAAGAGGTTGGCGAACGATTCGCCCGGTATGAGATATATCTGCCGGAAATGATGATGGCGGCGGAGGCATGGGAGGGCGCGATGCAGATTCTGGAGCCGAAACTGCTGGAATCAGGAAGCGAGCGGAAGAAAACGGGGCGGGTGGTCATCGGCACGGTGAAGGGGGATATCCACTCCATCGGGAAAAACATCGTCGGGGCGTTGTTAAAGATGAGCGGCTTCGAGGTCTTTGACCTCGGAGTTGATGTTAACGCCTCCGCCTTTGTCACCAAAGCGGAGGAAGTCGGTGCCGATATCATTGCTGCCTCGGCGCTGATGAGCACCACCATCCCGCAGCAGAAGAGCATTATCGAGCATATTGAGGCGCGTGGCGCGCGTGGCAAGTACTGTGTACTGGTCGGCGGCGGCTCGACCAGCCAGGAGTGGGCGGACAGTATCGGTGCTGACGGATACGGCAGGACCGCCGGTGACGCGACCACTCTGGCGTTGAAAGCGGTAGCGCAGAAGTAGAAAGGAGCCGGGTATATGATTAGTTTCTGGACGGTCGTTGAGAGAGCACTTGCCGGCCCTATCTGCACGGAGCGGGATTTCGAACTCGATATCTTCGTGCCTAATTTGCGCAAGGCGGTTGAGAAATACGGCATTAAATATGACCCGCAGAACCCGGTGCCTGCTGATGATGACCTTGCGGACAGGGTCTGGCAGGCGGGAATAGAATTCCTTATCGAGACCGGGGTCTACTGTGTTGATACCGAACGGCGGATTCTCTTCAGCCGTGAAGAAATAGAGGGTGCGCTGGCATCAGGCCCGCGCGGTCGCGTCTTCGGTGAGGGCCGGGATGCCCGGGTCATGCCCAGGCGTGTCCCCGAAGATACGACATTACCGTGGTGTTCGGTTGGACCGACCTCCTCGCCGCTTTCATCGGAGTTGCACTATGTCAACCTGGTAAAGGCACACGCTGAAAATCCATTGGGGGATGGGATTACCATACCCTGCCTCACCAGCGTAGATGGGCAACCGATTGTTGGCGGCAGTCCTCTGGGGGTAGAGGGCTCCATCAGGGCGGTACTGCTGACGCGCGAGGGCATGCGCCGCGCCGGGCGACCGGGGATGCCTATCGTCAATGGCGTTACCACGGCGGTCAGGGCACAGGAACACATCGCTGCCAGCCACTTTGGCATCCGTCAGACGGACGCGCTGGAAATCGGTACCATCCACGAGATGAAGGTCGATTTTGACACCATGAACAAGGTGGCCTATTCGCTGGCCGCCGGGAACCTGATTTTTGCCGAGAATGGGGTCATACTGGGCGGACTGGCCGGCGGACCGGCCGGCGTGGCTGTAGTGACGGCCGCCTATAATCCGGTGGACCTGCTGCTTCTGCGGGGCGCTGTACAGCACCCTTTCCCGACCCATTTTGACCTCGGTGTTACCTCGGCGCGAGATACTCTCTGGCCGCGCAGCGTGGCCAATCAGGCCGTTACCCGCAACAGCTCCCTGCCGGTGGTAAACGTTGGCTATTCCGCGGCAGGCCCGATGACCAAGATGCTCTTCTATGAACACTGCGCCTGGGTTATTGCCTCGGTGGTCTCCGGTGGTTCGGTTGAGGTGGGGGCATCGGCAAGAGGTACCGCTCTTGACTATACCAGTCCGGTGGAGCCTCTCCTGGCCAGCGAGGTAGCTCACGCTGTGGCCGGCATGAGTCGTCGGGAAGCCGATGGCATCGTGAAGGCTCTGCTGGAGAAATATGAATCACAGCTCCGCGAGCCTCCCGTCGGACAGAAATACCAGGAATGCTGCGACCCCGTAACCGGAAAGCCGAAACCGGAGTTTCTTGAGCTTTACCGGGAGGTCAGGCGAGAGATGGCTGACCAGTTTGGCATTCGGCTGACCAGTGCCTCGCCTTACATTTGATTTCAATAGTATGGAAAGGTTAATCAGGTAGAGTAGCCATAAAAATGAAGGAGACGAATGATGCTCAGCTTTGATACGGTTGTGGAGAGGGCGTTAACCGGCCCGATTTGCACGGAACGCGACTTTGACCTTGACATTTTCGTGCCCAACTTGCGCAAGATAATTGAGAAGTACGGCATTAAATATGACCCGCAGAACCCGGTGCCCTCTGATGACGACCTGGCTGACCGCGTCTGGGAAGCAGGAATGGAGTTCCTGGTCGAGACCGGCGTATATTGCCTGGATACGGAGAGGCGCATCCTGTTCACGCGGGAGGAGATAGAGGGTGCGCTTGAATCGGCCCCGCGCGACGTGGTTTTCGGGGATGGTAGAGATGCCCGGTTGATGCCGAGGCGTGTTCCCGAGGATAAGACGCTTCCCTGGTGCTCCGGCTGCGGAGCCGGGCCGGTCTCTACCGAGTGGAACCTGATTAATGTCGTGAAGGCCTATGCGGAAGACCCGCTGTCCTGCGGTATCACCGCACCGTGCCTTACCAATCTGGACGGCCGAGACCTGGTGGCCGGCAGTCCCCGGGGTGTGGAAGGCGCCATCAGGACGGTGATTCTGGTACGTGAGGCGCTGCGCCGCGCCGGGCGTCCGGGGATGCCTGTGGTCAACGAAGTGGCGTCGGCGGTGCGGGCGACGGAGCATATCGCCGGTCATGCCTTCGGCAATCCCAAGACTGATACCCTGGAAATCGGTACCATTCATGAACTGAAAGTTGACTTCGATGCTTTGAACAAAGTAGCTTACTGCCGGGCAGTGGGGAATCTGACTTTCGCCGAGAACGGCGTGATTCTGGGCGGATTTGCCGGTGGCCCGGTGGGGGTGGCGGTGGTGTGCGCCGCCTACAATCCGGTGGACATTCTCGTTACACGCGGCGTGGTGCAGCACCCGCTGGCAGTCCCCGTTGAAGGCGGCACGACGTCCAATCGGGAAGTTATCTGGGCCCGGAGCCTGGCGATTCAGGCAGCTACCCGGAACAGCCCGCTGCCCATAGTTGCCCCTGGCTATACCTCGGCCGGACCGATGACCGAAATGTGCTACGATGAGTTCGCTGCCTGGGTGATGGCGACGGTGGTATCCGGCGGTTCCGTTGAGGTGGGACCTCCCTCAAGAGGCACCATGGAGGATTACAGCGACCCCCTGGAGAATATTTTCGCCAATGCCGTAGCCCATGCGTCCGCGGGCATGAGCCGTAAAGAAGCAAATACGATAGTGGCGAAGCTGATAGGGAATTACGAGGATAAACTGAAAGACCCGCCGCTTGGTAAGAAATTGCCGGACTATTTCGACATCGCTTCCGGGAAGCCGAATAAAGAATGCATCGAATTCTACCGGAAGATGAGGCAAAGATTTACCGGGCAGTTCGGAGTGAAGCTGCCTCTCACTTCGCCTTACCTGTGATGTATCCGGTAGAAGCTGAAATCAAATAATGCCCGTTACCGCGACGGCGCAACGAAGGTTAAAAGTCGTTTCGGGTTCTCCTCGGAAATGGCGCGGATGGTTTCCTCAGACATGCCCTTGGCGCGCATCCAGGGGATGACATTTTCCGGGATGTGGGCATAGCCCGGGCCACCGTAGGCTGTCAGTCGAGATTTCATGGCCGTGTCCGTGGCGATGAGTATCTGGTTCAGGTAACCCAGTTCGATGAGCCGGATGATATAGTTGACACGCTGGGCATCATTGGGAATATCGAACACGCCATAGCGCTTGGGGTAGTAGCCCTCCATGGAGAAGCAATCGAATTCAAGGTAGCACCCGGCTTTGGCGATTTCCACCATTGTGTCGAAGGTGTAGGCGGTGCGGTCGATATGCTCGATGACCACCCGGCTCATATCGGCGCCGGCTTTTTTAACGATGTCAACGATTTGAAGCGGTGACTCGTCAAAGCGGCCAGGGTGGATGGTCAGCCCGGCGCCGGTGGCCTTTTGGGCTTTAACCGACCCCCGCAGTGATTTTATCTCGATATCGTGAAGCGGCCAGGAGTCAGCCCCGATTTCACCAATTATACCGGCGCAGATACCATCGGTACCGGTGGTAATATCATCGATGATTTCCTGGCAAATCTCATCCTCCGATTTTTTGGCCAGCGCTTCGGCGCAGCCGGAATCCATAGTGTAGTAGCCGGTGCCCATGATGATATTGAGGCCGGTGGTGCGGGCAATGCGGGTCATGGCGTGCGGGTCCTGCCCGATGCCCCAGTTGGTGACGTCCACCACGCTCTTCCCTCCGGCGAGCTTAAAGCGCGTGATTTCCTCGATTGCCAGCGCTTCATCATCAAGCAGCAGGTTGTCCCGGTTCTCAAAGAGGTGAAACCGAATCCAGCCCGCCATATCCAGCGACATCGGTTTTTCGGCTATGGTCCTGGCGGTGACGCTTCCATCCATGAGCTTGAAGCGCACGGTCAGGTCGAGGAGAAGGTGCTCGTGAGGCGTGGTCAGTCCCAGCTCATCGCCGTCAATCAGGCCCAGTACCGTTTGCACTTTGCCCGCAAGTTTTTTCTCCATCTTTCCTCCCTCTCTTTAATTAACCCGGTAGCGTTCTACTGTCTCTTCATTCAATTCGATGCCCAACCCCGGCCCTTCCGGTACGTGGACATAACCTTCGGCATCAAGCCCCATTTTTTCCCTGGTCACTTCCCACCGGAGCGGGCTTTCCGCCACGCAGTACTCCAGGATGAAGGTGCTTTTCCGGGACGCGAGGAAATGAAGACTGGCGGCAAGATTGATATCGGAACTCCAGTGGTGGTTGACCACTTTCAAGCCCCGGTCTTCCGCCATATCAGCAATTCTCATCGTCTCGGTGATGCCGTTACGGACAAGGTCAATCTGTGCGATGTGAATACCGCCGTGCTCAAGCAGCTCTCTAAAAGCATAACGCCCGGCCTCTCCCTCGCCGGCGGCAATCGGTATCCGCGACACGGTGCTCAACTGTTTGTATCCATCAATGTTGTCCCGGGCGAGAGGTTCTTCCAGCCAGAAAAGATTGTAGTCCTCAAACTGCTGGGCACGCTTGATGGCGGTGGCGGTGTCCCAGCAACAGCCGGCGTCAACCAGCAGGTTGCGGTTATCGCCGATGCCCTGCCGCGCTCCCTCGACAAGCTCCAGGTCAAGCTTTTCACTCTGTCCCATCGGGTGCCAGCCGAACTTGACCGAGGTAAAACCTTTGCCGGCCCACTTTTTACCTTCTTCCGCGGTCTCCTTTCCGTTACTGCCGAAAAGAGTGCTGGCGTAAGCAGGTATCCTGGTCTGGAACGGACCGCCGAGAAGCCGGTACACCGGCTGGTTGTAGTATTTGCCGGCAATATCCCAGAGGGCGATATCAATGCCGCCGATAGTATGGAAGACGACGCCGCCCCGGCCGTAGTCAAAGCTGGCCTCATACATCTTGTCGTTGAGATGGCGGATTTCCAGCGGGTTCTCGCCGATGATGACGCTGGCCAGACCGGAGATAGGACTGTTAGCTGGTGGGGCGTTAACTGTAGCCCTGACTACCATGGGGCAGGAATCAACCTCACCGATGCCGACGATGCCCTCGTCGGTATGGACTTTTATAATCAGTGTCTGGCGGACGATTAGGCGCGGCCCGGAATATGATTCGGGAAGGCGCAGTTCAATGGCTTCAACGCCGGTGATTTTCATGATGATTCTGCCCCTTTTCTACAATAGTCCGGCGTACTGCAGCGCTTTCTTAATCTCTTCTTTTTCCGCGTTGCCCTGCGGTACTATGGGGCTGCGGGCGGGGCCGGCCGGTCTGCCGAGCATGGTGACCGCTTCTTTCACGGGAGCGGGGAAGTTCTGGGCGACACTTATGGCGCGGGAGATGGGCAGCAGCTTGAAAAAGATATCCAGCGCTTTCTGGCTCTCTTTCTGCTGGACAGCCTGGAAGAGGTCGACCACCATGCGCGGTGCGATGTTGGCCAGTGCCAGTATGGCGCCGTGGCAGCCGAGGGCAAAGCAGGGCAGGGCGATATCGTCGCCGCCGGTCAGAATCGCCATTTTATCGCCGACCCGTCGCAGCACCTCGGCGAAATAGCTCAGGTTGCTGCTGCTGTCCTTCAAAGCCACGATATTATCGATGTCGGCCAGCTTCTCCAGTGTCTCGGGCGCAATCTCGACCTGAGTGTGCGGCGGAATGTTGTAAAGGCAGATGGGGATGTCCACCGCTTCTGCGATGGAGACATAGTGTTTATACAGGCCTTCCTGATTGGGTATCTCGTAAAACGGGGTGACAATCATTACCGAATCGGCGCCGGCACTTCTGGCTTCTTTGGAACGCTCGATGACCTCGCGGGTGCTGGTGGCGCCGGTACCGGCCATAACGGGAACCCTGCCATTGGCCGCTTTTACGGTGGCCTCGATTACCCTGATGTTCTCCTCTCTGGTCAGGGTAGCGGCTTCACCGGTGCTGCCCAGACACATTATCTGGATGACGCCGTTTTTAATCAGGAAGTCCACGTTCTTTTTCAGTCCATCGAGGTCCAG
>JABMRL010000234.1 GCA_013202615.1 Dehalococcoidia bacterium | reverse complement strand
GCCACGCGGTCGCCTTTCCTCACCCCCATGTCAAGCAACGCATTGGCCACCTTGTTGGCAGCCTTATCCAGCTCAGCGTAGCAAACGCGGCGCTCGCCGCAGACAATAGCGGTCCTGTCGGCAAACTTCTCAGCCGCCACTTCAAGCATCTGTTTTAAATTTGTAACTTGTTTCATCATAATGGGCCTCATGGGGAAGGGGGGACTCGAACCCCCACGTCTTGCGACACCAGATCCTAAGTCTGGCCCGTCTGCCAATTCCGGCACTTCCCCGGATTGTGGTATGAATGCAGTGCCTTTTCGCGAAAAAGGGCGACTGTTATCTAATACTATAGCATTTTGAACCTGCTCGCTCAATAAAACGAGCGTGTTATTTTGCCTGTTTTTCGTCGCTAAAATTTAATAACGCTCAGTTGAATTTTCAATTGAGCCGCCGACCTCCGTGGTGTAAAATACCTGTAGCATAAGTCAGCGGGAACAGCGGGAGTACCGACAGGGTATTACTGAACGCCCGGGGAGTATTATTGTTATGTCAATTAAACAGAATGTGCAGCAGATATTAAATGAATTGCCGGAGGGGGTGCAGCTGGTAGCCGCATCCAAAACCAGAACCCCGGCCGAAATCCTGGAGGCAGTTGACGCCGGCGTGCAGTTAATCGGTGAGAACTACCTCCAGGAAGCGGAAAAGGCTTATGAGGTCGTCGGCAACCGGGCGACCTGGCACTTCATCGGCCACCTGCAGCGAAACAAAGTGAAAAAGGCGGTCAGACTCTTTGACATGATTGAAACCGTGGACTCCCGTGAAATCGCCCGGGAGATTGACAAACGGTGCGCTGAAATCGGCAAGGTTATGCCCATTCTAATCGAGGTGAATATAGGCGAGGAACCGCAAAAAGCGGGCGCGCTGCCGGAAGACACCGAACAACTGGTAAGGGATATTTCAGCACTGCCCAACATCAGGGTGATGGGACTGATGACCATGGGACCACTCTCGGAAAACCCGGAAGACTCCCGACCCTACTTTGCGGCCATGAAGAAATTATTTGACCGCATGAAAGAATCGAGCCTGCCCAACGTCGAGATGAAATATCTTTCCATGGGCATGACCAGTTCTTACCAGATTGCGCCTGCGGAGGGCGCCAACATCGTCAGGGTAGGCACCAAGATATTCGGAGAAAGGAAGTACCCGTGAAATAAGCACACATCTTGTATTTTATAAAAAACAGTGTTATACTCTATCGGAACAACTAGATTGGACTTTATCAAGTGGGTTTCATCCCCACTTTTTTAATTATTGGCAATAATAATTGGGGAGTTAGGTCAGAGATGAAAAGTGATTTTCTACTGGCAATAACTCAGCTTGCGGCGGAAAAGAATCTGCCCAGGGAGACGATCCTGTCTGCGGTGGAAGCCGCGCTGATATCCGCCTACCGCAGGGATAGCTTTACTCCAGACCAGGATGTCTCGGTTAGAATAAACCCCTCAAGCGGTCGTGTTGAGGTCTGGGTGGACAAAACGGTGGTAGAACGACCGGCCGATACACGACTTGAAGTATCGCTGGACGAAGCGCGCCAGTTCAAAGCAGATATCCAGTTGGGCGATACTATTATAATAGAGTCCACACCGCACGATGCGGGACGTATCGCCGCCCAGACAGCAAAACAGGTTATTCTCCAGCGTCTCCATGAGGCCGAGCACAGCGCCATTCTGGAGGAGTACGCCGAAAAAGAAGATGAGGTCATCACCGGCGTGGTGCAGCGCATTGAACCCGGTCAGATTAACATTGACCTGGGGAGAACCGAAGCCATACTGCCCGCCCCGGAACAGGTGCGCACGGAAAGATATCGAGTTGGCCAGCGCCTGAAAGTCTGCATTCTCCAGGTACTGAAGACAACGAGGGGACCACGGGTAGTGGTATCACGTTCCCACCCTGACCTGCTCCGCCGCCTCCTTGAGATGGAAGTGCCGGAGGTATATAACGGTTCTGTAGAGATTAAGGCAATTGCCCGTGAGGCCGGATACCGGAGCAAGGTAGCCGTGACGGCGCGCCAGGAAGGAGTTGACCCGGTAGGCTGCTGTGTTGGCCTGCGCGGCATCAGAATACAGAACGTCGTAAACGAACTGAACGGCGAGAAGATAGATGTTATCCAGTGGAGCCCCAATGTCAACACGTTTATCACCAACGCACTGAGTCCGGCCCAGATAGTGGGCGTCCGTCTGAATGAAGAGGAAAATATCGCCACGGTAGTGGTTCCGGATAAGCAGCTCTCCCTTGCTATCGGCAAGGAAGGGCAGAATGCCCGTCTGGCAGCCAAACTGACCGGCTGGCGAATTGACATCAAGAGTGCTTCTATTGCCGAGGCGGAAAAAGCGGCCGCCAAGCCGGCACCAGAAGTTGAAGAGAAAGAGGTTGAGGCTGTAATCGCAGAAGAGCCGGGACCGGAAGCTGCCCCTGCGGAGCCGGTCGAGGAAGCAGTTGCCGAAAAGACCGAACCATCGCCAGCGGCGGAAGAGGTATTAGCCGAGCCAGTGGTCGTCTTTGAACCTAAAATAACGGAGGCGAAACCAGAGCTCAGATTCGCCGAGGATATCCTGGGGCCCAAGCCGGATAAACCGACAGATAAAGCCAAGAAGAAGAAAAAGAAAGGGGTTTCCGCCAAAGAAGGTGCCGAGGACGGTATCAGGATAAAGACACGACGGCGAGGCGCTGATTTGCTTGGTGAAGATGAAGAGCTCTAGTTCCCGTTCTATTCATACCAGACATATACCGCAACGGACATGCCTCGGCTGTCGGCAGGTAAGAGCAAAGCGTGAATTGATACGAATCGTCAATACGCCGACCGGTAATATAGAAGTCGATATTACCGGTAGAAAGGCAGGACGCGGAACCTATCTCTGCCCGACCCTGGAATGCTGGGAGGTGGGACTGAAAAGCAATCGTCTGGACCACGCGCTGCGCACCGGCCTCAGCACGGACAGCCGGGAGCAGCTGATGAAATACGCCGAAGAAAACCTGAAAGGAGAAACCAGTGCCCCGGGCGAAAAAACTAGATAATACAGTCGAACCGGAAGCTGAAGAAGCAACCAGGTCGCCGGAGACACCCAAAAAAGCTCAGGTGGAGCTTCCACGTTCGCTGAGCGTGCGGCAACTGGCTGACCTCCTCCAGGTCAGTGCCATTGATATCATAAAACAGCTCATGCGAAAGGATATCATGGCCAATATCAACCAGATCGTTGACTATGATATTGCGGCAGAGATAGCCACCAACCTGGGCTATGAGACACGCCTGAAGTCGCGGACCGCTGAAGGAACTGCCAGCGCTATCAGTGAGATAAGAAAGCGCCGCAAGCTACAGGTTGAAGAAACGGGAAACCTGCAGCCGCGCCCTCCGGTGGTGACGGTCATGGGCCATGTTGACCACGGAAAGACACGGCTGCTTGATGCCATCCGCAAGACCAATGTCATGGACACCGAAGCCGGTGCCATTACCCAGCACATCGGTGCCTATCAGGTAACTGTAGAAGACCAGAAAATCACCTTCCTGGACACTCCGGGGCATGAGGCGTTCACCGCCATGCGAGCCCATGGGGCCCAGATAACCGATATCATCATCCTGGTGGTGGCGGCGGATGATGGCGTAATGCCGCAAACGCTGGAGGCAATCAACCATGCCCGCGCGGCGGAGGTACCCATTTTAGTCGCCCTCAACAAGATCGACAAGCCGGAAGCG
>JABMRL010000233.1 GCA_013202615.1 Dehalococcoidia bacterium | reverse complement strand
TCTTTCACCGAAGGAACGCGTCCAGGGCCTGATTTGTTCCTTTCCGGCGCGCATAAAGACAGCGACTCCAACATTGAAGGACACCAGTTCCGGGTTAGCCTCAAGGACTCTAAATCCATCCTCGATACTCGCGCCCTCTTCACGTCCCGGGGAGGTGCTGAATTCAAGAACAATATCACAGTTCCTGCCTCTTATGAGGCGGGTTATCTCGTTAAAGACTTCGGGGTCGGTAGTGGCCATACCTTCATTATTGCGGGCGTGAATATGGGCCATAGAAGCACCTTCATTCCAGGAGCGATATACTTCCTCGGCAATCTCCTCAGGACTGGTCGGTATGTTTGGATTTGCCTCCTTGCCCAGAAAACTGCCACAGATAGCAGCACATACTATGAGTTTATCAGTGGTTATCATGGTTTCCTCCTTCTATATAGAATGTAGTTGTGAAAGCTCTATCTTATACCTGAGCACCGTTATAAAATTTGCTTCACGCGGTCTACAGGAACTCGGGCTGAAATTTCACCATTCCGCTTCTTCCTCTTAATGCCCCCTCCCGAAGCTCCAGAACCATAAAAGCTTCCTCGGGGACTTCAAATTCACAGGTTATGCCCTTTGGCTTAGCCGGCACAAAACCGAAGCGCGGGTAATAGGTCGGGTGACCCAGAACCACAACCACCTCGTAGCCAAGACTCCGGCACTCCTCAAGGCCAGTGCGAATAAGCTGCCCCCCGATGCCCTGTTTTTGATATGCCGGCAAAACTGCCATTGGGGCGAGGACAACTGCTTCGAAGCTCAAAGATTCCGATTCTATCGCCGCCGGGCTGAAAGCAATATGCCCCACAATTTCATTTTCCTGAACTGCCACCAGGGAGACGGTTAGCGCCGCCCGGTCACGCAGCTTAGCAACAATTTCCGCCTCTTCCTCCTGACTAAACGCCTGCTCATTAACACAGCGAATGGAATCAATGTCTTCAGATGTTTCCGGTCGAACGGTCAGCACGGTCGAAATCATCCTCCAAATATACAGTGTCAGCTTCAGGGAGACAGACGGTGCGCCATAGGCTATTCTACCAAATAGCACGGCCAAAAACCAACCGAAAGCTACGCACCATTATAGATACCCCGCAACCACGCGGCGGCGCTTGACAAACCGCCGAAAATCGTTGATGATACCGTGAGTGCCAGGTGTCTTAAGCAGTGCTTTTTGCCGAGCTCCAGAGATTGAAAACCGATAAAGGGGTGCCCCTGTTTGAGATACCATAGTGGATCGGTCATTAAACCATTATTTTAATAAGGTGAGCTATGAACCCATTCCATTACTCAGGCGATGGGCTGCACGCCGATATGAAGTTGATACAGACGCACCGCCAGTGGGCATACTATATGGTTCGCTATCCCACCGCCCATCCGACGCGCTATGAAAAGAACAATACCGTCATGGCCGAGTATTTCCGGCCGCTGGATGCCGTCGGTGCGCCGCTGGTAATATTATTCCACGGCGTCGGCGACCAGCTCCTCATCCCCTGCAAGATGCTGGCACGGTCGCTGGTCAAGAAAGGTATAGCCTGCCTTGCTCTTTATTCGGTATTTCATTCCCGGCGCATGCCGGACGAGGTTAAATATCGCTACCCCGCCCTCACCCCTGAAGAGTGGTTTGAACACTACGTCATTTCCGTAACCGACGTGCGCCAGGTAATCGACTGGGCAAAAAGTCGCACCGAAATAAACACGAAAAAGGTGGGGGTAATCGGCGTTAGCTTTGGCGGCTTCATCTCGGCGATAGCCATGGGCATAGACGACCGTATAAAGGCGGGCGCTTTTCTCGTCGCCGGCGGTAACTCGCAGAAGATAGGGCATCTCAGCCGCAAGAAATCCATGCGTAAGGGCTACAGCGTCACCGATGAGGAATACAACCATAGCCAGCAGGTCTACAGGCAATATCTGAGCGAGGTTGCAGAGAAGGGCTACGAGAACGTACCACCACCCAGCCAGGGCTTTCTGATTGACCCGATGACCTACGGACACTACCTGAAGGAACGTCCCGTGCTGATGCTCAATGCCCTCTGGGACGAATACATACCGAAAGAAGCCACCCTTGACCTCTGGGAGGCCTCCGGCAAACCGGCCCTGAGCTGGTTCCCGGGAACTCATACCACCTTCTGGTTGTGGTACCCGTTTATCCGACGCAAAATCGCCCGTTTCCTGGTATCCGCGTTCGAGAATGATAGCGA
>JABMRL010000232.1 GCA_013202615.1 Dehalococcoidia bacterium | reverse complement strand
GTTGGCCAGGATATCCTCGGGGGCAAGGGAGGGAGTCACCTCATCGTCTCGCATCACATTCTGCAGCGCGAGCGGCTGGGCGGTGGGCGGGACATCCGTGGTATCTACCTGCTGCAGGATTTCAAAGTTCTCCAGAATATTTGACAGCTGCTCTCTGAATTTATCGACTTCCTCTTCGGTCAGCCCCAGGCGGGCAAGGCGGGCAATGTGCAGCACTTCTTCACGAGTCAGCTTCATTCCTGAGCTCCGGCTTGATTATATCGGCCAATTATACCACTCACCTTCGTCACCTCGCAAATACGACAGAGCAGTCGTAATTTCCCAAAAAAGGCTATATAATTGGAAGAGGGGTAAGGTTTACCCAACCAAGGAGGCAGTGAAAATGGCCGAGCGGGTAATGATATTCATCGACGGGAGCAACATGTACCACTCGCTGAAAAATATATTCGGCCGGACTGACGTTGACATGGGCAGGTTCTGCCACAAGCTCCTGAATCGCCGTCAGTTAATCCGGATTTATTACTACAACGCCAAGGTAGGCAAGAGGGAGGAACCGGAACGCTACCGGCACCAGCAGGCGTTTTTCGCCGGGGTGAACGCCGTACCGTACATTGAGCTGCGCCTGGGCCGGCTGGTCTACACCAACTGGCCGAGCGTGCCCCCGTACGAGAAAGGCATTGATGTCCAGCTGACCACGGATATGCTGACCCACAGTTTCAAGAACAACTACGACGTGGTGATTCTCGTTGCCGGTGACAACGACTATGTTGGCGCCCTTCAGGCAGTGAAGGATAACGGCAAGCATGTTGAAGTGGCTCTGTTCGGTAAAAGGGGCACCTCATGGCAGCTGCGAAACGTGACCGACAGAGTTATCACCCTGAACAAGCAGTCCATGAGAGGCTGCTGGAAATCATAATATGGCATGAACCGGCAAGGAGGAGGCAGAGCCCAGGGATTGGAAATCAGCCTCAGGGAGCGCCTTAACCGAGAAGAAGGCACTGTCATCAAAGACTGGGGTGGCAGACTACCCGTCGCCCTCGTTTATCCCAACTCATATTATATCGGTATGTCCAATCTGGGTCTGCACACGCTTTACTCCCTGTTCAACAGGCACCGCGACATCGTGTGCGAGCGGGTTTTCTGGGAAAAGGATAACCAGGAACGAAAAACTCCTCCGGTATCGATTGAATCAAGGCGACCGCTTTCCGATTTCAAAGCGGTGGCTTTCACCATCTCCTACGAGGTCGACTATTTCAATGTCGTGTCCATGCTAAAAGCCAGTGGCATCCCGCCGTTTTCAGCCGACCGTGATGAAAGCCATCCGCTGGTTATCGCCGGCGGGCCCTGCATCACCGCCAACCCTATGCCGCTGGCCCCATTCTTCGACGGCTTCGGCATCGGGGAGGCAGAAAAACTGCTGCCCGGCCTGCTGCCACTGATAACCGATGATATAAACAGGAGACGCGAGGAGCTGCTGAAGTCGCTGGCTTCCGTACCCGGCATGTATGTCCCGCTGATGCCGCCAGCGACTCCCGTAACCCGCCAGTGGGCAGAAGACCTTGATGACTTCCCTGTCAGTTCGGTCATACTGACCGGAGACACCGAGCTGGGCGACCTGTACCTGATTGAGGTGGAACGGGGCTGCCCCTGGCGCTGCCGGTTCTGTCTGGTCAAAAATATCTTCAAGCCGATGCGCTTCCGCTCGGTCGACACCCTGCTCACACAGGCAGAGGAAGGTCTCCACCGCCGAAAGCGCCTGGGTCTGGTGGGGCCGGCAGTTTCCGATTATCCTCACCTTGAAGAACTGCTGGCCGGCCTGCGCCGGATGGGAGCCAGGTTCTCCATGAGCTCAATGCGTGCCAGTAACCTTCCTGACCGCATACTTGCTGACATCGTCGGCGGGGGCGCCCGGACGATAACCCTTGCCCCCGAGGCCGGTTCGGAACGCCTGCGCCAGGTTATCGACAAGGGCATCTGTGAAGCTGATATTACCGGTGCGGTTGAAAAGCTGGCCAGCCACGGCGTAAAGCAGCTCAAGCTTTACTTCATGGTCGGCCTGCCTACAGAGACAGATGAGGACATAGTCGAAATCTCCAGGCTGGCCCTCCGGTGCAAGGGCATTCTTGACCGGCAACAGGAAGGTGCCCGCCTCTCGCTTAACATCGCCCCGTTTGTCCCCAAGGCCGGCACGCCGTTTCAGCGACTGCCCATGGCGCCAGTGGAGACATTGAGACAGCGGATTGCCCGATTAAAAAGCAGCCTGGCACCCAGGGGCATCCAGCTGAAATGCGAAAGCCCGGCGTGGAGCCAGGTTCAGGCGGTGCTCGCACGCGGCGATACGAGCGTCGCCCGGGTACTGAATGATATCGAGGAGAGCTCGCTCGCCGGCTGGCGAAAGGCAGTGGCTGAATGCCAGCTGGATACTGACTTTTACGCTCACCAGGAGTGG
>JABMRL010000231.1 GCA_013202615.1 Dehalococcoidia bacterium | reverse complement strand
TACTTCGGCAAGACTGTGGCTGAAGCTAATAGCATTCAATCATCACGCGCGATTTCTGAGGTAAGTAGTCGGCTGGCACGGCGTGCCAGCGGTGAATAGGACCTGGTAGGTCATTCTGCCCACCATTGATTTCTCAATTGCTGAACAGATAGATACGGGCGATGGCATCTGTTGCAAGCTGATTTGAAATATACCCGATAACCCAGCTCAAAGGTGAGACAGGGAGGGGAAAATGACAACTAATAACAGCATACTCAAGTCCCGACTTGAGGCAGAGCGGAAGCGTTTGGTGGAAGAACTGGAACAGCTTCAGGCGAGCGCCAGTTCCACTGACGAGCGACGGGAAGGCAGTCCGTTTGGCAAGCGCGAGGAAGAGGCAGCGGAGGCGCTTGAGTTGGAGAAACGGTCCGTCCTGGAGAGAAGGGTAAAAGAACAAATAGCTGGCGTGGAGCACGCTTTACATAAATTTGACGAAGGCACCTACGGCTTTTGCGATAGCTGTGGTCAGCCTATAGACCCGGAGAGGTTGGAGGCAATTCCCGAGGCAAGTTTGTGCATTAAATGTAAGGCTCAGCAGGCAAAGAATGCGAAAGGAAAAGCGCCCACTGTCTAGGTGGCGTTACCTGATATTTTTTCTTGTCGCGCTATTCGTCATAGTTGCTGACCAGCTCAGCAAGGCATGGATAATGTCGAGTTTGCCTGAGGGGCACACAATGCTCAGGATGGGCTTTTTTCGCATCACACACGTCCACAATACCGGTGCCGCCTTTGGCCTTTTCCCGGACCAATCTTTAGTGCTCACCATTTTTGCCCTGATTGCCGGCGCTGTAATTCTGTTTTTTGTCGTTTATGGCTATCGTTACTATCCGTGGCTGGGGAGCACTGCCATAACGCTGGTTCTCGGGATGGTGCTCGGTGGCACGGTGGGCAATCTGGTCGACCGTTTCCGCTTCGGCTACGTCACTGATTTCATTGATTTTGGTTACTGGCCGGTGTTCAATATCGCGGACTCTGCTGTTACCGTTGGCGTCATTATTCTTGCCGTGCTTTTGCTGCGACATGCTCAAACCGAGGAACGATAACCCGGCCAAAAAGTACCACCTGGTGGCCAGTATCACCGGTGTCAGGTTGGACAGGTTTGTTGCCGGGAATTGCCCTGAGCTCACCCGCACTCACGCTCAAAAACTAATCAACGAGGGCTATATAACGGTAAGCGGAAAAGAAGCCAAAGCGAGTTTGAGACTTGATTCCGGCGATAATGTGGATATTGTCGTACCTCCCACGCCACCCAGCCCATTGACTCCTGAGCCCATTCCCCTGAACGTTATCTATGAAGATGAGGACCTGCTGGTGGTGGATAAGCCGCCCGGGCTGACCGTTCACCCGGCACCGGGGCATCCAGACCATACTCTGGTCAATGCGCTTCTCTCTTATGTTCCCCAGCTGGCTCAGATAAGTGATTCCCTGCGACCGGGCATCGTGCACCGGCTGGACAAGGACACTTCGGGACTGATGCTCGTGGCCAAAAATCAGGCGGCACAGATGAACCTGATAGAACAGTTCCGGATACGTTCCATCGTCAAGGCATATCTGGCGCTGGTGAGGGGGCGTCTCACTCCAGAAGAGGGCATTATCGACGCCGCCATCGGGCGCGATGCCAGTAACCGCAAGCGCATGGCGGTGGTTAAAGAGGGCCGGCCGGCGCGCACGCAGTACCGGGTCGTTAAATATATGAATGATTATACGCTTCTGGAAGTAATGCCGGAAACGGGACGCACCCACCAGATAAGGGTGCACCTGGCGGCCATCGGCTACCCGGTCGTCGGCGACGCCGTTTACGGGGTGAAGTCGCCGCATCTCTCACGGCAGTTCCTGCACGCCTGCTGCCTCGGCTTCAAGCTGCCATCAAGCGGGGAATATGTGGAGTTCAAGTCTGAGCTGCCAGAGGATTTGGAGAAGGCGTTAGGGAAAATACGCTAGAATGACATCAAGTTTGAGTGGTAGAATGATTGAGATAATATCTAAGAGGCTGAAGTTGTGACTAAACCAGTACGAGTCCGTTTCGCTCCCAGCCCCACCGGCTTCCCCCACGTGGGGAATATCCGCACGGCGCTGTTCAACTGGCTCTTCGCCCGCCACACCGGCGGCACGTTCATCGTCCGCATCGAGGACACGGATGTCGCCCGCAAAGTGGAAGGCGCGCTGGAAGGAATCCTTGGCGGCCTGCGCTGGCTGGGCCTTGACTGGGACGAGGGGCCGGAGGTGGGGGGCAAATACGGCCCGTATTTTCAGTCGCAGCGGCTTGACCTCTACCGCGAGGCGGCTAAACGCCTTGTGGCGCAGGGAGATGCCTACTATTGCTACTGCTCACCGGAGCGGCTGACAGAGATACGCGCTGAACAGCAGAAAAGGAAGTTGTCGCTCGGTTATGACCGGCGCTGTCGCGACCTGACCGAGGCAGCGCACAAACAGAAAGAGGCCGAGGGCATCACCCCGGTGGTGCGGTTCAAAATGCCTCTTAAAGGACAAACCAGCTTCAAGGACGTTATCTGGGGGGAGGTTACGGTGGAGAACAGTACCCTTGATGACTATGTTTTACTGAAGTCGGACGGCTACCCCACCTATCACCTGGCCAATGTCGTTGACGACCATTTGATGGAGATAAGCCACGTTTTGCGGGCGGAGGAATGGCTGCCCAGCGTGCCGCGCCACAAGCTGCTCTATGAAGCCCTGGGCTATGAGATGCCGCTGCTGGCACACCTGCCGATGATACTCGGGTCTGACCGGTCAAAGCTGAGCAAGCGGCACGGCGCGGTGTCCATCACTGAATATAAAGAGCGGGGTTACCTTCCCGAGGCGATGGTCAATTTCCTGGCCCTGCTGGGCTGGTCGCTGGATGACAGGACGGATATCATCGCCAGAGATGAACTGGTGAAGCACTTTTCGCTGGAGCGCATCAGCAAGACGGCGGCCATTTTCAATCACGAGAAGCTCGACTGGTTGAACGGGGTTTTCCTGCGGGAGCTGAGCCACGAAGAGTTGCTGTCGAAAATCATGCCGTTTCTGGAGAGCGGATTGCCTGGAGAGGTGAAACGACCTGTCTCCGAAGAATACGTGAGACGGATTGTACCGCTGATTCGGGAGCGGATAAACAAGCTGTCAGAGGCAGCGACATATGCTGACT
>JABMRL010000230.1 GCA_013202615.1 Dehalococcoidia bacterium | reverse complement strand
TACCTCCCCGGTTGTTTTACATGAGCCCGTTACTAATCACATGCCGGGCTGAAATGGTAGGTGATAAAGTATCTCTCCATCTTAACCACTTCATATATTCTGAACAGAAAAAGTGCCCCTCTAACGGAACAGCTCATCAAGGGAAAGCTCTTCTTTTTTGACTTCCCCCCCTATCGGCCAGGTGAAACGTACCGATACCCTCGGCGGCACTCCTATCCCCGCCTCGACGGACATCTCCGTGGGGCCAAAATCAAGAGCGATTTCATAGGCCTTGTGCAAAGCGTCCCTTATGTGGTCGCGAACCGCTAACAGTGGCTTCCCGCGGAGACTATCGGAGCGTCTCATGATAATGCTGATTTCGTTTTCTATTCGCAGCAGCTCGGTCAGTTTGTCGGAAAGCTTGCCTTCGGCAGGTTTGCCATCTTGCTGAAAGACCATATCTGCACCTCCTCTCTAATTCATCTATCGATATGCGCCTGTCTTTGAAATCACGCCTTTTTCGCCATAGTATGCCATCGATACCAGGCTGTCAAATTGCAGATTACCCGATATGAAACAGGCGAGCAAAGAGGGGGCAGGTTACTGGAAAAATCAAAGATGCACACGGTGAGGCAAACTGCCTCACATCCTTATGCCTCAGGTGGAACTGCTCGGCGCACAGCTACCGCCGGAAGACGAGCTGCTGAACAGAGACATGACTCGTTTTAGTATCCCTTTCCCGCACTCCGGACATTTTATGTCAAGGTCACTATCGGCCATGCTGCGGCGTAACTCCAGCTTTTTGCCGCACTTCGGGCATTCGTATTCATAGAGTGGCATGTAAGGCGTCTCCTCAGTCTATCTTAAATCGCACCGACAGGGCATACCATCTCACAGCCTTTCATTCTATCACAACGCCCGTGGTCAGTTACCGCTGCCGTATCTTTATTGTTATCAATATATAGAATGTGCTGCGGGCAGATTTCAACGCACGCCCCGCATCCCAGACACGTCTCATCACTTATGTTAACTATTCCGCCCATGCTCGCCTTTTCCACCCCTCTTATCATCGGCCTTTACATCCTCGGAGTCTTTCCCGAGACCCCAGTTGAACGGTACTCAGCCAAACTTGGGTCTTTCGGTACCACAGCCATCAGCGGCGCCGCTGCCCCTGTCTGACGCGCCGACCGCGGAAACAAACAGGCCAACCACCGCACCAATCAGCGCACCTATTCCCATATTCGAGGTAAGGGAAGCACTATCACCCTGACTGTACAGGTAACTCAAGGCGACACCGAAAGCCGCACCGACCAACACCCCGAGTACGTATCTTGATTTCATTCGCTATCACCAACTCCCATTTCTATTCTCAGTAACAATTACATTTTATTGAATTGTTTTCCGCCTGTCTGTGACTATTATCACTCTAACCGGGTTATCAATACCCCTCGGGCCCGAGACACAATCCCCCGTCAACGATGATATTCTGGCCGGTTATATAGCTGGATTCGTCAGAGACCAGGAAAAGCACCGCGCTGGCAATTTCCTCCGGCTGGCAAAGCCTGCCCAGTTTGATTCCTTTTTCCCACTGTGGAATGCGGTCGGGCGCCATTTTAAAGACGCGCTCTGTTCCCACAATGCCGGGGGAAACACAGTTGACCCGTATCCCGTACTCGGCAGCTTCCTTGGCCAGCGTTATGGTCATGCCAACAATGCCCGCCTTGGCCGCGGAGTACTCAACGCCTTTCATCATACCGATTACCCCCGCCGTGGAAGAGATGCTGACAATGGCGCCACGGCGCCTTTCCATCATGTGATTGATGACGGCCCGGGCACAGTTCAGCGGTGCGAGGAGGTTGAGACGCAGGATTTCCTCGCCACGGGTTTTTTCCGACCGGGCGAAGAAATCCATCTTCGTTTTGATGGACGGTCCGGTGGAGCCGCCCGCCACGTTGACCAGTATGTCTATCTGGTTGAAACGAGCGAGGGCCTCTTCGACCATTTTTCCCGCCTGGTCAATCTCAATCACGTCGGCATTTACGGCCAGAGCCTCTGACCCCAGAGCTTTGACCTCAGCAACGAGCTTGCCGCTGTCTTCGGTGTTCACGTCAGCGATGACGATTCTGGCACCTTCCCTGGCCAGCAGTTTGGTTATCTCCCCTCCGATGGCGCCAGCACCGCCGGTCACGACCGCAACTCTATCTTTCAATCGCATTCGACTCCCCTCCATAGCACAATCATCCGTTCTCCCCATTATACTTAATTGACCGTTTAATTGGGAAATGGTCGCTTCATAAAAACAAACCGGGCATGTCATACAGCCTTAAATCGGCTCCGTCATTTCCCGGTCTGTCTTTTCAGCTACGGTGAACAGTTTTACCTGGATTAATATCCTGTCTATCTTATTCCAGAAAAGCCAGGGCAGCTACTGGTCGATATTCAGCTTTCCGGCTTTAGCAATGTTTTGCTTTGGCATATCAAAGAAATTAATCAGCACCCTGTCCGCCTCAACATCGAAATTTTTCACCACGGCATCGGTTATGTCCTTCGCCAGCTTACGCTTCTGTTCAACTGTCCTGCCTTCAAGGGCTCTTACAGTTACTATTGGCATAATTAAGACGCCTCCTTCCCGGTACAATATCGCTGTTTATTTTTCTTGCGACCGTTTGTACATCGCTTCAACCTGAGCTTTCCACGCCGGAGCCCTGTCCCGGACAAATCGCCTTGTCGGCTCCTGTTGTGTGCAGACCAGCATGGAATTGACGTTGACCCAGGGCACGAAGATATCTTCACTGAACTGCTTTACTCCGTCCAGCTGGTCATCCCACTCAACCTGAGTCATGCGCACGCCGTATTCATCTAGAACCTGCACCAGGCCGATATAGCAACATTCCGGCGCCGTTTCCGGAATCAAGCTGACCGCCACAAAGTATCCCGGTTTGAGAACATCTGGTTTTGCCATATCCCACCTCCTGTATGGTAAAACAATAATAAACGGTTATATGCTAAACGTCAAACTGACAAAGAGCGGACTGTGCTCAATTGCCCTCTTTGCGCCCCTGGCTGCTTTCCCCATCCCAGGGTGAATTACCAAAAAATACCTTGGTATGGGGCCACGGTATCTCGATGCCTTCAGCGTCAAACGCCTTCTTAATGCGATAGCGCAGTTCGCCCATGATACTCCACTGCTCCA
Organism: Dehalococcoidia bacterium; assembly: GCA_013202615.1. Taxonomy (GTDB): domain Bacteria; phylum Chloroflexota; class Dehalococcoidia; order Dehalococcoidales; family RBG-16-60-22; genus E44-bin89. The sequence continues at coordinate 85 of JABMRL010000230.1, read as the reverse complement.
GGGGTTTTACATCGCCCAGAATCTTGATATCAATGCCAGAATCGCCCAGCTTGTTCACTCTCAGCACCTTGGGCGTGGTCCGGAT
>JABMRL010000008.1 GCA_013202615.1 Dehalococcoidia bacterium | reverse complement strand
GGTGACATCTGTCCCTATTGTCAAGCCATTATCCCACTCATCCGCAAGATAGAAGAGGTCTTCAAGTCTGTAGTTGGGAAACGCTTTCTTGGCCCCAACAATAAATTTCTGGTTGATACTTCTTTTGCCCTCACGCACCCGGTAAACCTGGCTCGCCGAAAGCCCCATGGCATGAGCCATCTCTGCCAGGTTGCAGTAGCGTAAATCGCACAGCTCAAATATCCTCGTTCTGATTATCATACCAGCACCTTTCCATTATGTCATTTGTCAATACCAGCGCCGCCAAAAAATATTTGACAGCCGCTTTTAAGAGGCATAAAATAGCTCATTGCAATTACACAGTTGAATTAGAAAAAAGCGGGGTAAGCGGAGATGACAGACAAAGAAACACCTGAGCAAGTAAAACCGTTACTGCGCGGGGATAAAGTGCTCCGCGTCCGCAGGCGGAAGTCACGTCGAAAGCTCCGCTTCGCTCCAGACATCCCGGGAGTCCTCAGATTTATCAAGCAGATAGCCAATGAAACGCCTTTAATAGCCTTGATGTTTGCCCTCATTGCACTCTGGTTACTCTCCTCATGGGGTGTTTATCTTGCTGAGCGGGGAGCAAATGAACAGATAAGTTCCTACGGCTATGCTCTGTGGTGGACATTTACCGCCATGCAAACGCAAGGTGCTAACAGCCCGGGGCCGATTACGGCGCCTGGAATGATAATCGGTGCAATCTGGTCAATCGTCAGCACGGTTGCCCTTTTCGGTGTCATAATAGGGACCCTTTATGCCTACTTCATGCTCCCCAGACGGCGCCCTTCCCGGGAGATCATCGGTGCTCTCCAATATAATCTGGAGGAACTGGAACACCTGTCCGTTGACGAGCTGGAGGTGCTCAGAGACACTACAGTACACATTGTAGATGCCCAGATAAAGGACCTCAAAGAAAAGGAATCAGGAGGAATCCAATCAAATTAAAAATAACCTGCCAAAATAGATTGTAGTTTTTCAATAAGAGAATTATAATTAAACCCGAACCGAAAATGAGTATGTAAATTAAATGGAGTTTAAAAAGATTCTGGTGCCGATAAGTGGCACCGAAATAGATGAAGATACAATGAGGCTAGCCTGCAGGCTAGCTAATAAGAATAAGGGTAAGATTTGGGCAGTTTATGTCATCACGGTAAAACGCACTTTGCCTCTTGACGCCGAAATTGAGCCTGAGATTAAAAACGCTGAAGATATACTAGGCAATATAGAGATGATTGCCGAAGAAGAAGACTACGAGGTAGAGGCTGAAGCACTTCAGGCTCGCGAAGCAGGTCCGGCGATAATCGATGAAGCGGTGGAACGCGGAATTAACCTTATCCTGATGGGCGTCAAGTACAAGAGACGATTTGGCCAATTCAGCATGGGCAGCGTGGCTCCCTACGTGCTGAAAAATTCACCCTGCCCGGTAATACTCTATCAACATTAAAACTATTTATTGAGGTCAATTATGAGAATAGTCATTATGGGCTGCGGCAGAGTCGGTGCTCAGATAGCCGGCCTGCTGGAAGGCGAAGACCACGATATTACCATCCTGGACATCGATGCTTACAGTTTCCGCAGGCTGCCGCCCGACTTCAACGGCACGGCGCTGCTCGGCAACGGCATAGATGAGGACGTACTGAAGAGGGCCGGCATTGAAGAGGCAGACGTCTTCGTCGCCATGACGCAGGGAGACAACCGGAATGTCATGGCCGCCCAGATTGCCAAGCATATCTTCAATGTGCCACGGGTGATTTCCCGGATTTATGACCCCCTGCGCCAGGAGCTATATGATACCCTGGGCATAGAAGCCTTCAGCCCAACGACGATTTTCGCCGAGCTGGTGAGAGATAAATTAAAGAGCTAAGAGGAGAGAGATGTATATCATCATCGTTGGTGGTGGTAGAGTAGGTTATTACCTGGCAAGGGCACTGCTTAACGAAGGACACGAGATACTCATCGTCGAGCAGAACGCCCATTTTTGCGATACTATCAATGAGGAAATGGGCAGCATTTGCGTGCGAGGCGACGGCTGTGAAGCGGCCACGCTGAGCGAGGTCGGCACCGGAAGGGCGGATATGCTGGTGGCCGTTACCGGAGACGATGCAGACAATATGGTCGCCTGCCAGGTAGCCAAGCACAAATTCAACGTGCCCCGCACCATCGCCCGCATCCGAAACCCCAAGAACGAAATGCTCTTCAAGAAGCTGGGCATCGATGTTACCGTAAGCGCCACCAATATCATCATGGAAGCCATAGAGAAAGAGGTGCCCACCCACCCGCTGACACACTTGCTGACGCGGAGCGATAATGGGGCTGGAAATTGTGGAGATAAGAATCCCCCCAGACTCAAAGACCATTGGTAAACCAATCAAGCAAATCCCACTGCCCAAGGGAATCAAGCTGGCACTGGTTATCCCTATCAACCGCAAGCCAGTCATACCCAAACCCAGCACCGTTATCCGTGAAGGCGACCAGATAGTCGCCCTGACCTCTCTGGAACTGGAAGAAGAACTACGCGCCAACCTGACTGGCATTTGACGACCAGAATAGTCAAATGGAGACGGCCATGACCAGGTCTAACAAACTCTGGGCATCGATTATCCTGCTTCTCATCGTTGTGATTGTGGTCGGCAGCATAATAATATGGTCAAAATACAGCCCCAGTCAGCCAATTAAAGTTACTATATCCCCTTCACCTGAAATCAACGGCCAGATATCCGTTGACGGTGGGGTCAACGTTCCCGGCATTTATTCGCTTAAATCCGGAGATTCCATCGATGCTTTACTTCAGGCGGCCGGCGGTACGACCGCAGATGCCGACCTTAACAGGATTAAGCTCCATATACCATATACGGGTGAAGCAGATACGCCACAAAAGGTCAACCTGAATCATGCTGACGCCTGGCTGCTGCAGGCGCTGCCCGGCATCGGCGAAACTAAGGCCCAGGCCATCATCGATTACCGCCAGCAGAACGGACAGTTTCGCCATATCAGCGAAATAACCAAGGTGGAAGGTATCGGGGTAACGACCTACGAAAAAATCAAGCACCTGGTCACGGTTTCCGATTAATATTCAGGAAGAATACCAGTGCCACTTATTTTACTCAGCGCCTCCTGGGTAGCAGGCATTTATCTGGGAACCAGATTCAACCTGCCACTGTTCCTGCTGTTAGCCGGCCTCGCGCCACTTCCGTTACTTCTTTTTCTCAAGAAATACCGCAAACCGATAATCATAAGCAGCCTCAGTCTGATTACCCTTTTCGCGGCCGCATGGTACGCCTATCAAAGCCTCAATATCATCAATGCTGACGACCTGCGCTACTATAACGACCGCGGCACCATTGAGGTCAGGGGCATGGTTGCCCGGGACCCTGAAACCAGCGACCGCAGCACCCGCCTTTACTTTGCTGCCGCAGAAATACGCACCGGAGGTCAATGGCAGCCGGTTGCAGGAAATGCCCTGCTGTTTGTACCGCGCATCGCCACGTATCAATACGGTGACCAGCTCCAAATAACGGGCCAGATGGAGACGCCGTCACAGCTCAACGACTTTGATTACCGGGGTTACCTTGCCCATCAGGGGATTTACAGCACCATACTCTATCCGGATATTGAGGTTGAGGCGCATGGAGCTGGCTTCAAGCCTCTGGCATTGCTGTATCAATTGAGAGCCAGCCAGGCACAAACGCTGGCTAAAGTGCTCCCCGAGCCGCAGGCATCACTGGCCCAGGGAATCCTCCTGGGCATCCGCGAGAACATACCGCAACCAGTCAAAGATGACTTCATACGTACCGGAACGGCACACCTGCTGGCCATATCTGGCCTTCACCTCGGCATCGTCGCCGGTATCATGCTCAGCCTCGGCGTATGGTTGCTTGGTCGCCGCCACTATCTTTACATCTGGCTGGCCATGGCCACCATCTGGCTGTATGCACTGCTCACCGGTATGCACCCACCGGTGGTTCGTGGCGCCATTATGGCCAGCCTGTTTCTCACTGCCGAACTTCTGGGCCGGCAGCGCAGCGCTATTGCCGCCCTCACATTAGCCGCCGCGGTAATGGTCGGTATCAGTCCCTATATCCTGGGCGATGCCGCCTTCCAGTTGAGCTTCCTGGCTATGGCT
>JABMRL010000229.1 GCA_013202615.1 Dehalococcoidia bacterium | reverse complement strand
GTCGATGACTTTCTCTCTTCCTTCCGCTATCCAGAGGTTAAGGTGCTTTTGTATTAGTAGAACTATACTCAATACTATGGCGTTGAAGCAGATTATTAAACTGAGCGGCTTTGTCCTGATTTTCGCAGGTACTGCTGGACTACTACTAAATGAATTTATCCTGACTCACTCCTCAAGCCGCACCATCATCTTTGCCGTGGCAAACCTCGTCGGCCTGGTAATTCTGGTTTTTGCCCATTTTGGTCTGAGAAGATAGCCCCACGGAAAGAATACCAGAACGTAACTTGATTTTTCACGCTTTATAAAATAGAATTACTAAGATTCGCGGGCCATTAGCTCAGTTGGTTAGAGCGCAGTCCTGATAAGACTGAGGTCTGTGGTTCGAGACCACAATGGCCCACCATTTTCATCAACGGGAAGTTATTATACGCAAACGTAGCTGCTAGGACTAACAAAAGAAAAATTTGAAAATGGAAATAATCCCACGGGCCGCTTGTCTCCGGATTTCCGGGTGACAGGCTGGGTCTATCCAGCGTGTTTTCCCTGGCGGCCTCAGTCAGCATATTAGTTGCTGTCCTGGCTTTTCTGCCGGTTTTCTCCAGGCAAAGAGCCGCACTTCCAAATTCATAAATGCCCAACGCCGGTAAACCTGTCAGGTATTATGGTTCTTCTCCAAAGTGGTTGGTGCATATAGTCCATCATACTAACACATGCTAGAATTAAGCTAGGAGGTAATTTTATGCCTAAAGCAACCATAAATGGAGGAGACGAAGATAATCTGGCAATCAGGGAATTACATAGGCTGGTTAAGGCGAGTACAAAATTTAGGTGGCGTTTGCTCGCTGTCATTGTTGCTATTGCATCAGTGGTTAGTGCCATTTTCCAAGTCCTTAACTTTTATTGTGGCTAATGCTTCTGCCACTATGTTGTTTTTAACCTCTAACTCCTGCTAGTGAAATTGGTACTTCCCGTTTTTCCCTTCGCTTTTTCCTTTGGGGGCGTTTGATAATCCGCTTCCGTAAAATCGTATATTCCACTCCTTCGGGTAATTCGGGTATCTGTGTCCTGCTGGTAGCATTGGCTTGGCTGATAGTGTCTACCTTGCGACCCGCCACTATATCCTGCCAGTTGCGATAGGGGTATTTTACACCCGCCACCTGTGCGGGTGTTCTACCCCTTAATGATTCGTGCGGGCGCAGATAGTTGTAATAGAGTAACCAGCCTTCCGTGAATAGTTTGGCAGTATCAACGTTCTTTAATCCACGCATAATCTTTGTGCGGTCTTTTAACGTCCCGTGAAATCGCTCAATCAGATTGGTGTTATTAGCCACATTAAACGGGCTTCCCTGCTTGTGCTTCGTAAATGCGCCAAAGGTTAATTCAATTCCGTCTAGGTAAGCCAATAATTTGTCCGTGTATATAATGCGGGGTATCTTACCCGTGCGGTAATAAGCCTTTTTCATTAACTCTTGGGCATCTTTTGCCGTTCTAGTGCGGGAGATATGGGTTGCTATTAGGTAGCGTGTTTTAGCGTCAATTATATCCCAAAACCATACTTTGGTCTTATTGTCTAATTTCAACACGGTTTCATCGGCGACCCAAACCGAGCCTACGTCTGGCCTGTATTCCTTTGATTCCTTTACTGCTTTTTTAGTGAATCGACTAACCCACCTGTATATAGTGGAATCAGACGGATAACTGCCATATATCTGTGTTTGCAGTCTGGTAATGCTGTTGAGAGATTGCCCTTCATAGAACATACTTATAGCTGACCCGATTTGTTCAACGGGCGTCTGCATTTCAGGCAAAGCGTCATTATCGGCAAATTTTCGTTTACAGTCCTTACACCAAAAACGCTGATTACCGTTGTGAGTACCATACCGAATGATGTTATGACCCCCACAGTGCTTACAGACTATCGGTACATATGGGGCTTTGACTAGCACGTTATCTAGGCGTGGGTATGACTTGTACATTATCTCTTCCGCCTGCGAGTAATCGGTTTCCTTCTCAACGGGTATGCCGTTGTGAATCCGCAATTCTCACATCTCCATCTCGGACGGCTTTCTCCTTTATATCTATAAGTATCATATCTCCCCATTTTTTTGCTATGGCATGACGGGCATACAGGCATATTAACCCCCTTATTATCATAACTTATTTCAATATTCGTAGTCAAATTACCCATAAAACTACTTGACACACGGGTATCAACAGGTATAGACTCATCATTAGGGGATTTGGAGGGGGTTTCGGCTGGCAGGCTTTCCCCCTCCAGATTCTCAAATCTGACGGCGTGGTGTAATTGGCAGGCACAGTAGTCTTGGCAACTACTGGCAGGTAACTGCCGTGGGGGTTCAAGTCCCCCCGCCGTCATAGGAGGTGATTCATATGTAGTATTATAACACGCTTGTAAAGTATTTTTTAATCGGAGGATGAACAAATGAAATATAGAACTAAATGTGCCAAAATCCATGATGGAGACACTTTTTTGACGCAAAGCGGTAAGTGGATAAGGCTGGCAGGTGTTAATTGCACCGAACTTGGGAAGTATGGCAGCCAAAAAGCTCGTAATGTTCTTTGCCAACTTATTGAGGGTAGGACTATCACCTACCAGCCTGTGAGCAAATCCTACCACCGCATTGTTGCCTATGTGTGGGTATACGGTAGAAGCGTAAACAATGCAATGCGTAGGCTGGGTTATAATTAGATTACTCAGTAACTTTTTCATCATCTAATTTCAACTCTTCTTCTTCCAGTTTGATTCCGTTGCTGTCCAACCAAGACAGCAATTCTTCCATTTTGCTATCTCCTACATAGTATTTTATCCCATTGTTTATAACTACCTGATTAGCAGGCATAACTAACCTCCCTCTTTACTAACCACTTCGGAGTAGTAAGGGTATTATTATGCCTGTTATTGTTCAATCAGGTTTAACCCCACGAAAGACATCGGTCGGGTATCAGGTGCGTACTGGACAAAGGAATTATATTGTGATAACGTTTGCCTTACAGTCGTATTTCAGAAGTGAAATAGTTACCCATAAACATAAATCTTAGGAGGAGCCGAACGATGAAAATAACCGACCTCAAAACATACGTGGTGGGCAATCCGCCACCTCATCACGGCGGGCGTAACTGGGTATTCTTGAAAATCACCACCGATGACGGAATACCGGGTTTTGGCGAGGCCTATGGCGTGCCCTTCGACCCAAACGCAGTAGCGCGGCTGATTGAGGATATGGGCGAGCGGTACGTTATCGGGGCTGACCCATTCAAGACGGAAAGGCTCTGGCGAATACTCTACGGCAGCGGTTTCGGTCAGCACCCGGACCTGGTGAAGATGGGCGTTATCAGCGCCTTTGAAATGGCGTGCTGGGATATCGTCGGCAAGGCAGTGAACCAGCCAATCTATAATCTGCTTGGGGGCCAGTACCACGAGAAACTCCGGTCCTATACATACCTTTATCCGGCACCGGGAGAATCGTCACAGAGCAACCTGATCGTGCATTGTGACCCGGAAAGAGCGGCGCAAAGAGCGGCCGATTATGTTAAACAGGGCTTTACCGCGGTGAAGTTCGACCCCATTCTCGACCTTATGTCGCCATTTGACCCGAGGGAACTGTCCTTAACCGCACTGGACACCGCAGAAGCTGTCACCAGAAGCGTGCGTGAAGCTGTTGGAAGCAAATGCGACCTTCTTATTGGAACCCATGGTCAAACGACCACACACAGCGCTATCAGGCTCGCCAGGAGGCTCGAAAAATATGACCCGCTATGGTTTGAGGAGCCGGTACCTCCGGAGAATGTAGACGAGATGGCCAGAGTTGCCCGGTTTACCAGCATCCCCATCGCCACTGGCGAGCGGTTGTCAACGGTGTATGAATTCGCCGCATTACTCGAGAAGCAAGCGGCGGCAATTCTACAGATGGCTCTCGGGCGTGTCGGGGGGATAATGGAGGCCAAGACGATTGCCGGGATGGCCGAAGCGCATTACGCGCAGATCGCACCGCACCTGTTCTGTGGTCCCATAGAAGGCGCCGCCAATATCCAGATCGATACCTGCAGTCCCAACTTCCTGATTCAGGAAGGCATAGAGACATGGAGTGGCTTCCACGCTGAGATTTTAAAGGAGCCGATCAAGTGGGAGGACGGCTACATCATACCGCCGACCAGACCCGGACTGGGCGTTGAGCTAAACGAGGAGGTGGCCGCCAAGCATCCTTATATCCCGGTCGAAGCAGGAACGTGGATGTGGGACACTCCTCCCGACCTGCAGAGCAAACGCTCCCCTTTGAAATAGCTATCGCTTGATTGTGCTTCTCAATTCTTCCTCCAGTTGCCGGCGAATCTTGAAGGAGAATTGATTGCTGTCCAGCTCCAGGTCGTCATAGGTAAGAAAAGAGCCCTTGGCGACCGGCCGGATGACCTTCACTCCACGGCCCAGACCAACGGGAAGATACTTATGAGACACACTGTCGTCAGCCCTGACTAGGCGACCAAACACGGTATAGCCACCTTCCCCGTCAAGGACATCTCCTGATTTCAGGTCTTTCTTCGCCACCGCCGCCACGTCGGCAATGAAATAACCGGGGGAGCCGGTAGCCTCGCCGCGGAGCACCAACGAAGCCACACTCATGCCAAGCTCCAGTCCAATCAGGTGAAACGGCCGGTACACCACCGAATACTGGCCGGAGGAATCCGTCTGAGATTCGTGGGAGGATAGAAACCGTAGCATGTAATCGGTTACCGCCTTGAACACAACGTAAAGGCCCCAGCGCAGATGATTCTTTACCGGCGTTTCGTCCCTGTTCTCACTTGCCACCACCTCCACCGTGCCACTGTGCTCCAGAATCCCTCCCGCTGCTTTTGGTTTGAGCACGTCGGGTAGCTTGTCCACGCCGACTGGAGGAAACTGTAATCCGCCCTGTTGCGGAACCAGCCCGGAGGCATTGGCCACAGCACACATTTCGATGGCTGATTTTGTACCGTCCAGAAAGGAGTTGTACATTTGAGGATTATAATTACTGGAAGCCAGCTGTTCCTCGGAAAAACCGAAATGCTCCCAGACCGTGTCCGGGGTCGAATAGTGGTATTTGGGTTGATATCGTGTTCCCTTGCCGGCACAGACGACTTCGGCCCCGACCGTTCGAGCCCAGTCAATTAATTCGCAGATTATCGCCGGCTGGTCCCCGTAAGCCATCGAATATAAGACCCCTTTTTCACTGGCCTTTCTCTTGAGTGCCAATCCCAGCAGCGCGTCCGTCTCAACATTTACCATGACCACATGTTTCCCGGACTCCAGGGCGGTCCAGGCGTGATGAGTCCCGGCCTCGGTGACTCCGGTAGCCTCGACAATCACATCCATCTCTGCCTGTAGCAACTGGTCCGCGTTATCGGTCAGCGTAACCTTTCCCGCCGCAGCGGCATCATTAATCGCGGACGGGGAACCCCCAGTTACAATGGTTTCTTCTGGCCAGCCTGCTTTAATACAGACATTCTTCGCCTTTTCCAGGTCCAGCTCGGCGACGCCGACAAGCTGCATCCCCGGAGTCGACCTGGCCTGGCTCAGGAAAGCCGAACTGAATGTTCCGGCGCCAATGACGCCGATTTTGATGGGTTTCTTAATTTCTTCTCTTTGCTGAAGGAGAGCATACAATCCCATTTTCACCTCACTTATCATTATCGCGCCACGAGCGTTTTTCCGTCACGCGGCGCGGCGTTCGCCAGGTTGATATTATCATTTCTCCGTTACAGTTCCAAATTCCAGAGACCCAGGACATTCCTGGAAAGAAAACTGTCTATTTCTTCCTCCGTCAACGGAGCGTACCCCTGTGCCTGCAGGTCAGGGTTTAATCCTGTCTTTATATATGAAAGCTCCCGCCGCAATAAATCTATGTATTCATCAACGTCCTCACCGACATAGTCCGAGCCATAGAATACCCGGTCGAGAACGCCATACTCTCTTGCCATGGCGAGGTTTCTGGCCAGCAGCAGGCGCCTTCCTTTACCGAGATAAGGGTCAATGAACATGGCAAAGTCGGTGTAGACGTTCGGGGAACGAGCCATTATGCACAGAAGTTCTTCTGTCCACGGATAGCCCATATGTTCAACGTCAAACC
>JABMRL010000228.1 GCA_013202615.1 Dehalococcoidia bacterium | reverse complement strand
GAGATGGCACATAGAAAGTGGAAGAGAATCAAAAATTTTGGCAAGCAGTATTATGAAAACCGGAGGAGTGAAGTTATATATGGCTGGCTTTACTGAGGTCAGCTTCTTACAGCCGGTTGACTGCTCGCTGGATTAGAAATCAACTCTTTCTGAGAAGGTTTTCCACCCGTCTCAGCAACTCGTCTGGGCTTATGGGCTTGTCAGCGTAATCCTCGGCCTCAAGGCCAAAACCAGCGCTGGTGGGAATGTTGGTCTCTTTCCCTTTCTCGGAGAAACTGGTCATGATTAATATCGGTATGCCGGAAAGTTCCGGGTCCTTTTTAAGCTGTTCACAGGTGCTGAAACCATCCTGCATGGGCATGATGATATCAAGAATAATCAGGTCAGGCTTTATTTCTTTGGCTTTTCGGCAACCTTCTTCTCCATCAGAGGCGGAACTTACCTGATACTTCCTGCTCTCCAGCACTGCCCGGGTTGCTTTTACATATACCGAGTCATCATCGACTATTAGAATTTTGGCTTCCTTGTTCAATCTGTTTCCTCCTCATGTTGTTTTTTGCTTGCGGTTGCTCTGCAATATTTTCTCTACCCTCTGTAAAAGCACGGGTGGGGAAACCGGCTTTTCCAGATAATCATCTATGGGAAGGGGGCTGCTGGTTTCCAGCTCGTAGCGCTGCCGACTGTTGCCTTCCTTTACCGCGCTCAGTATGATGACTGATATTTTTTTGCCATGGATATTTTTACGCTTGCTGAGTTTTTTCAGGACTTCAAACCCGTCCATCACCGGCATCAGCATATCCAGTACAAGTATATCCGGTATTATTCCCGCCAGTTTATCCAGCGCTTCCTGCCCATTCCGGGCGGATAATACTGTATAGCCGCGTGATTCCAGCAACAGGGAAGTCACCTTAAGCATCTGAGGGTCATCATCAACCACCATGATGACGGCTTTTTCCTTCGCATCCGGCTCTCCCTCATCGACCTTCTCCCGGGCCACCTTTTGCAGTGAGAAACTGACCTTGGTTCCCAGGCCGGTTTTTTGGTCCGGGCTTTCTGCCCAGATGCGTCCGCCATGGGCTTCGATAATTTTCTTGCTCACTGACAGCCCGATGCCGGCACCGCTGGCCTCTTCTGCCATCATCCCCCGGTAGAAGTCGTCGAATATTCGGGGAAGCTCATCGGGCGGAATACCGATTCCCGTATCCGTTACCGATATCGTGATGGTATCTTCCTTCTCCTGCGCGGCAACGCTCACCGTTCCATGGATGGGGGTGAATTTGACGGAATTGCTTAGCAGATTGGTCAGCACCTGGCGCAGACGGGTGGGGTGACCAAAGATGGTGGGGAGGTCATGAGCAGTATGATTTTCCAGCGCCACTTTTTTCTGCAGGGCCATTCCCTGGACATCGCCCAGTGAGCTTTCAATGACTTCGGACAGGAGTATATTTTTGAAATCAATCTCGCTGATTTCAATGTGGGAGATATCCAGGATATTATCGATCATATTAAGCAAGTCGTTGATACGCTGCTTGCTTCCTACAAGGAGTTCTTCCTGCTGGCTATTGATTTTCCCCACAAAGCCGCCTAGCACCACATCCAGCGAGCTTATCACCGTCGCCAGAGGGGCCCGCAGGTCATGGGAAGTGACTGATAAAACGTGTGCCAGCGTCTTGGTGGCATGAGAGAGCCGGTCGGACACGAGGTTTACCAGTTCGTGCATAACGTAGCGACACATCGCTACATCCTGGTCACACAGCGACTGGAATTTGTCCCCATCTAGGGCAATAAGCCTCGTATCCTCGGTAGCAATGGCTGACATGGTATAGGCGGTCTTTTCCGGGAATAATGCCGGCCAACCGAACACCTGACCTGGCGTGATGACGTCAATGGTGGCCTGCTTTCTGGTCCGCGTTCCCAGGCGTATCTCCATCTCCAGGGATACTTTACCTTTTTCTACAATGTAGAGATAATTGGCACTATCACCAGCGCGGTAAACGCGGTCGCCGATGCTGAACGGCAATTCCTGGACTAGTACGGCGAGGTTGTCTATCTGCTGGTCGGATAGCTTCCAAAAAAGCTGAGATTGCTTGAGAATGCCTCTGATTTTTTCCCCAGTTTGTCTATCCTTCATTCGCTTTTATTAGCCTCATTAGATATATTAATCTTAACTCACTAGGCCGTCAAGGCAGAGGAAACTGAACCACCACGATGACCTGTGCTATACTATTAAGCGGTTTTGAGCGATTCATAGCTATTTATTGCGGTAAAGGAGAAGTACTCAGGATGCCGACAAGTTCCGAAGTGGAAAAAATTCTGGTTGTCAGTAGCCAAAATGAGCTGGCAGAATTGGCGCAGCAGGCTATGGGAACATCCTTTGAGGTGATTCGGGCGCAGGACCAGCAGGAAGGGCTGGAGAAGGCGCGAAAGGAATTCCCGGAAGTAATCATTCTGGGCCATCTGGAACCTCAAGGTACCACTTTTAACCTGCACCGCCGGCTGCGGGAGGGCTGGATAACCAGAAACATTCCGCTTCTGGTGGTGGATATTGACACTGCCGACAGGTCCAGAAGGGCGCTGACCATGGAAGAGGGCCTGCAGATGGAGGCAGACCAATACATTTCCCTCGTCGGTGAGGACGGGCAGGCGCTTTCCCGGCTGGCGGAGCCGATTATCAGATTGAGGGAACGGGTGGGGAAACACCTGAAAGAGCGGCTAAACACGTTTAAAGAGGCCGTACTGGACCCGGACATTTTCTGTGTTACCTGGGAACAGGTAGCTGGCAGGGGCGCTTTCGAAATGCAGCAGGAAGAAATCATAGAGAATGCGATGAAGGCAGCCAGAAGGAAAAAGGTGCATGCGGTGAGCGTCACCGATAATCCGGGCGGCAATCCCGCCATCTCAACGGAGATGCTGTGTACCGAGATAAAAAAGCTTGGCATTGAGCCGCTGGTGCACCTTGCCTTCCGGGACAAAAACCGAAACGAATGCGAGAGCCTTCTCTTTGGGCTGGCGGCACTCGGGGTGAGGAATATCCTGATGCTGACCGGGGACTATCCCTCCCGTGCCGGATTCAAGGGGCAGCCCAAGCCGGTATTCGACCTGGACTCGGTGCAGGGGCTGCAGCTTGTCGACCTGATGAACCGCGGCATTGATTACGAGATGGCCGGCCGCCGGGTAACACTGGCTCCTACTGACTTCTTTGCCGGAGCCTGTATCTCTCCTTTCAAGCAGCATGAGTCAGAACTGCTGGGCCAGTACTACAAGCTGCGGAAGAAAATAGAGGCAGGGGCACAGTTCATTATCACCCAGCTCGGCTATGATATGAGAAAATTTCACGAGATTCTTATGTGGCTGAAGTCCAGTGGAAATAACGTCCCGGTGCTGGCCAACATTTACGTGCTGCCCTACGGAGCGGGCAAAGTCATGAACGCTAACCAGATTCCGGGAGCGGTGGTCACCGATAAGCTCCTCCAGGATATTGACGCGGAGCGGAAGGCGGAGGACAAAGGAAGAGAGGCCAGATATTTGCGCGCGGCCAAAATGTATGCCGTGGCCAAAGGTATGGGTTTCGCCGGGGCGCACATAGGCGGGCACGGTTTAGCTTATGAGACGCTTGAATACATCATTGAAAAGGGGGAAGAACTGGACGCTCGATGGCGGGAGTTCATCCCCGAGTTTGACTATCCCCAGAAGAGCGGATTTTATCTTTTCAAGAAGGATGAAAAGACCGGATTGAATACCAGGGAAGAAGCATCGCGCCAGGAAAAACCTTCCCGGCCTGGCATTGTGCTTCTCTCCCGAATCGCCCACTCTCTGATATTTGAGCCCAAGAGCCCGCTGTTCAAGTGTCTTAAGCCGATGGCCAGGCTGATTGATCGTTCGCCGCGGTTGAAACCGGCTTTCACCTATCTTGAGCACCTGGGCAAAGTCATTCTGTTCAACTGTATGAATTGTGGCGACTGCGCCCTGTTTGACGTCGGCTATCTGTGTCCGGTATCTCAGTGCCCTAAAAACCAGAGGAACGGCCCCTGTGGCGGCAGCTACAACGGATGGTGTGAGGTTTATCCAAACGAGCGTCTGTGCATCTGGGTCAAGGCATACCGGAGGTTGAAAGCAATGGGAAAGGAAGAGGAGATTGGGGGAAATATGGTGCCTCCCTGCAACTGGGAGCTGTGGGAAACCTCTTCCTGGCTTAACTTCTATATGGGAAGGGACCACCTGGCGGCCAAGACAGGCATTGCCAGGGAATCATGTCCGGAGAAGGGGCAGGATAAATAAACCTGACCTGGTTGGAAAGATTTTTTTGGAGGGCAATAAAGTGCATATTACCGAACTGATAAAACAGGGCAAGTTCGTTATTACCTGTGAGATAGACTCTCCCAAAGGAGTGAACCATGAAGACTTCCTGGATAAGGTGGACATGGTCAAAGAGAGCGTGGATGCCGTATGTGTGGGAGATAACCTGAGAGCAGTTATGCGCTGTGCCCCGCTGGCCATGTGCCATCTTCTGCAGGAGAGGGCGGTGGAGCCGGTAATGCAGATGAATACCCGTGACCGGAACCGTTTGGCTATTCAATCCGACCTGCTGGCGGCAGCGACCCTGGGGGTGGAGAACATCGTGGTCACTACCGGCTATGACGTAAGCCTGGGCGATCACCGGGAGGCGGTATCGGTGAATGATCTGGATACAGCGGCGATAATCAGAGCCGCCAGGGAAATGAATGAAGGGCGTGACCTGGCCGGTCACACCTTGGAAGGTGCTTCCAATTTTTGTATTGGGGTATTGACCTCACTCGCTCCCAAATCTGAACCGGCAGGGATGGAACGGCTTGAACGGGAGGTTGCGGAAGGTGCGCTGTTTATCATTACCCAACCGGTGTACCAGCCGGACGTGCTGGAAAAGTTCATGGAATCGGCGAGCCGTTTAAAATTACCGGTTATCGTGGGTCATGCCATGCTGAAATCAGCGAGCATGGCCAGCTTCCTGAACAGCAACGTCCCTGACATCCATGTTCCTGACGGCATCATCAGGCAGATGGAGGGACACACCAGAGAAGACCTGATTAAAGTGAGCCAGCAGATTACCATAGAATTCATAAAGAAGGTAAAGCCAATGTGCCAGGGCGTTCATCTCATACCGATGGGCTGGGAACGGTATGTTTCGAACATTATTGAAGCATTATAGCGGGACCCGGGAACGATAACTCCGCTTCCACTCCAATTATATAATACCAGTGGTTGTAAAATAGACCATTGGAGTTCATGGTGACCACCCAGTCATTACAGATAAGAGATATTGGCTTGGCCTGCCCCCCGAAAAAGGGTCCATTTATCTGTTCCTGTACTCTATTTAAATTCGTCTTTAGATAGAGCAATCAGAACTACGGCTGGTACCCCGAGAATAATTAAAGACAATACAGCTGCAATCGAACCAGCAAGAGACCACCGCCATCTTTTCCTGAGTACGGCAAATATCCCGCCCGCTACAGCAAGTATGGCAATTGCGATGGCAGGTATGGACATACCGAATATAATACTTGGCACAAATGGAGGCATATCTCCTTTGCCAATACCACTACCCGCGTCTCCGAAACCGATAGAATAGCTGGCAATTCCCAGCAAACCAAGAAGTCCGGAAACAATGGTTAATATTCCTCCAATTATAGGTTTCCTCGTCTTAATCATGACAATTTAAATCCACTCGCTGCCAGTTTTACTTCTGGGTGTGCGATATTTTATTTTGGTGCTTTTATGATTCTCTCCTCCAGCATGCCGTCAAATGCGGCGCCAAAGGCTGCAACGGTTTGGTCGATGTCCTCTTCTGTATGTACTGCTGACATCAGACCCATGGTGCCCCTGTGAAAGTGTACCCCGTTAAGCAGGAGTTGTCGGTTCAAAGTATGAACTACCTCCGGAGGCATGGATTTAGTGGTATCAAGGCATATGTTTTTATCACACCCCTCACATTTACCAATAAATATGTGGACGACTGATGTCGAGTTGTGTGCGCAGGCATCTACATTTCGCTTTTCAATCTCACGATTTATTCCCGTTACCAGTCTTTTAGCCCGCGCCTCGGCTGTTTTCTGGACCTCGCCCTGGGCAACAATCTTGAGCATAGCTACCGCGGTAGATGCAGTCAGCGGGTTACCATTCCAGGTGCCACGGTGAATGACGTGTCGGTAGCGGTTCCATTGGACATCCCCGGGTTTTAGCCACAATAATTCCATTATGTCAGCCCGACCACACACGGCGGCACCACCCGGTATACCACCACTGTTCAACTTGGCCAGGGTACTTATGTCGGGAGTAACCCCAATAGCCGCCTGATAGCCGCCTGGTGACCAGCGAAAGCCGCTGATAACTTCATCAATAACCAGTATCGTCCCGTTTTCCTGAGTTAGTCTTCGTGCTTTATGCACCAGTTCTGGGGGCATGCCGATGCGTCCACAGTTTGCGCCACCACCTTCAATAAACAAAGCAGCGATGTCGCCTTTAGCTAGAGCCTTTTCCATAGCCATCTCGTTATTGCAAGGTATTACTACAGTTCCTTCCGCCACAGCATCCTCGCTAATGGGAGGAATATGTCCGGCAAAGGGTTTGTCATATGGAGGTGCTATGCCTGGCAGTAGATCATCAGCCCAGCCAAAATATTGCTCAGCAAACTTGAGTATTTTTTTTCTTCCTGTGTAGGCCCGAGCCAGTGCAGCAATCAACATATTGCTTTCTGAGCCTGAAAGCATAAACTCGACTCTCTCCGCAGATGGGATCAGCTGGCATATCAACTCCGCCCACTCAAGTTCTAACTCATTCTCGGCTCCGTAATGGGTTCCCTTGGTGATTTGCGTCATAACAGCTTCTACCATAGCGGGATGAGTATGACCTAAAAGTAATGCGCCAAACCCCATAACGTAATCGATATACTCATTCCCATCTACATCCCATTTTCGTGACCCCTTAGCGTTCTTGATATAGATATATGGCGCAGTAGTGAAAATTGCATCTGTGTGAAGACCACGGCTTACTCTGAATGATCTATCCGTGAGTTCCATGGATTTTTGATGGGTGGCTATGAACTTATTCAGACTATTTGTCACTACCATGTTTTTACCTCCTAATTGGTAATAAAATGTCGTTTTTGCCTCTTCCCTGAGCGACACCTCTTTTTTTAGTGAATTATGCTCTCGTAAAGGTATTTTACTCCTGCAAAATGACGGAATCAATTATATAATGTGGCAAGGAGGTATAGCATGAAAAAACCAGGCTTACCATTACTTGTTGCATTAATTGTTTCATTAGTTTTTCTCTCATGTTGTACACAAGCACCACCGATATTAACCCCGCCTGAATCTGCTCAAACACAAGCACCATCGACATCTGCCCCACCTGAATCCACTCCAAGCGTCCAATCGACAGACACTCGGGGACCAAACTTGATTGTTAGTGATCTGATGATAACGCCAACAGAGGTGAAGATGCGTGATAATGTCGGTATTGCTGTACGTGTAACCAACAATGGTGACGAAACCGGCACCCAAACGATATCCCTTGAGGTCAATGGTCAAGCTATCGATAGTAAGGAGATTACTTTATCTGCCGGCGCTAGCGATATGGTGAGCTTGGTCGGCGGTTCGAGTCCACCCGCTGCCAGTTTTTTAACGTATGGGCGTGCGGAATGTGGTTCTGACACTGGGAAGTAATACGTGGTCATGGATTAGGCGAATGCCAAGCCATACTACGTGCTATTCGCCCTTAAGTTTCATTAGTTCTAGCTCGGCATCGCTCAATTGCTCTTGTAATGAATTCTTTTCTAATTCCAGTGAAGTTATCAGGCTGTCTTTAGTGGTCATTATTTGTTTTTGAGTAGCTGTCTCAGCTTCCAATGATTCAATTTCAGCTTGCTGTGAAGATAGTAAAGATTCTTGGCTAACAACTGCTTGTTCAAGGTGACAATTCATTTTTACCAATCTAGATATCTCATCATATTGCTCATTTATCTTTGTTGAATAGTCTTCAAGTTGAGGCGTATAGATCAAATAACCAGCTAAATATGCAAGACCACCGCCAACCAGTAAACAAGTCAAGGCAATTATTGCTATCCTTTTCATAAGTGAAATATTCCGGTCACTTCATAAGTTCAAGGCATATACACATTACCCTTTTGTGGTGTCTATTTGTTCCAGACTGCGTAACCAGCCGACCTCATCCTTCCTGACGTCTAGAATAACAAAAGTCTCGCTCTTCCTTATGCCCGGTATTTTGGCCAGGTAGTTCTTTACGAACTGCGTCAGCTCACCCGATGAATGGAACCATACACCGATAAAGATGTCATGGTTACCGGTGCAGAGCGACACATAGCGTACGTTGGGGCAAATAGACAGTGACTCCGAGATTTTATCCAGCATGGCCAGGTCGGCTTCCAGGGCAATTATGGCGGTGATATTATAGCCCAACTTGACCGGGTCAGGAACCACTGTAAAGGTAATAACACCATTATCCTGCAGGTGCTGGATACGGCGCCGAATCGTGGTTTCGCTGACACCGAGTTTGCCAGAGAGTTCCAAACTACTCTGCCGCGCGTCCTTGGCCAATTCCGAAATTAGGCTACGGTCCAGTTCATCCATCGCAGAAAATAGTATGCCACCAGACACTCCGCATGTCAAACCAACCGAACAGGTGAGACACCGTTCCGTCAAAGTTGATTAACAACCGGGCTCTGGTCATCATAAAATCTGACGCCGGTCAACTTTAAAATATTTTCAAAAGCTGACCCGCTGCCGTTTTTACACAAACTGCCATCTTTATCGGTTGTATTAGTGCACATTAACGGACAACCTTGCCTGAATTTAACATTTTACCGAATTACATGCCTTTTTCGACCAAATGGCTGCCGTTGACACTATAGCGGGTCGATATATAAACTGAAACCGGAACAAGATACCAGCGGTGAATATCGAGGACGGAAGGGGGTGGTGACATTGGTCGTAGCGGCGTATCCCAAGACAAGCTACATCGTCATTGACGAAGAAAAATGCAAAGGTTGTCATCTCTGTATTGCTGCTTGTCCTAACGGAGTTATCGGCCAGGCATCACATATTAACCGGATGGGATATATCCCGGCCACCGTCATCCGCGAAAAAGCCGAGGAGTGCACCGGCTGCACCGTATGCGCCATCATGTGCCCGGACACAGTCATCTCCGTGTATCGCCATGACCGTGTGTCGACTCATTCTGCCCCATAATCCCTGCCCTACTGGAGGGTCGTAAGATGACAGAGAAGACCTTGATGGCAGGCAATATTGCCATTGCGGAAGGGGCTATCCTGGCTGGTTGCCAGGCTTACTTCGGCTACCCGATTACCCCCCAGAACGAGATACTGGAACACCTGTCAAAGCGGATGCCGGGGGATGGGCGTGTATTTCTGCAGACGGAGAGTGAGCTGGCAGCGATAAACATGGTCTATGGCGCTGCCGCGGCTGGCTGCCGTGCAATGACTTCCACTTCCAGCCCTGGTTTCAGCCTGGAGCAGGAAGGTATCTCTTATATGGCGGGAGCCGAACTGCCCGCCGTAATCGTCAATGTGATGAGGGGAGGCCCAGGTCTGGGTAATATCGGCGGCGCCCAGGGCGATTATTTTCAATCGACCAGAGGAGGCGGCCACGGCGATTACCGCCTCATCAACCTCGCCCCCGCCTCGGTGCAGGAAATGATGGACTTCACCATGCTCGCCTTTGAGTTGGCGGACAAGTACCGCAACCCGGTGGTGGTGCTGGCGGATGGTTTTCTCGGCCAGGTTATGGAGCCGATAGTGAGACGCCCGCCGGTCACGGAACTGCCGGACAAGCCGTGGGCCATCACCGGTGCCCGCGGGCGCGCCAAGAACGTGATTAACTCATTCGAGATGAACCCGGCCGACTTCCCGCCCCGGGTCCGGCTTTTGTTCCAAAAGTACGAGGCTATTTGCCAGAATGAGGTCCGCTTCGAAAGCCTCGAGCTGTCTGACGCCACCCTGGTAATAGTTGCCTACGGCAGCGTCAGCCGCTCGGCAGTGACCGCGGTGAAAATGGCCCGTCGGGAAGGCATACCAGTCGGGTTGTTCCGGCCCACCACCGTCTACCCGTTCCCCTACAAAGCGCTTACAGAGCTGGCCCGGCACGCCGACAATTTTCTGGTGGCGGAACTGAGTTTTGGCCAGCTTATTGATGATGTCAGGCTAGCGGTCGGCCATGATAAGCGGGTGGCGCTGGTAAACCGCTACGGCGGAGTACCGCTACACGCCGATGAGATACTGGCCGCCATCAAGGAAATGATAAGTCAACCTGTTGGCAGGTAAAATGATGAGATTGGAAACACCAGAGTTTGATACCGTGCTCTACCACCGGCCCGAATCCCTGGAGGACTACCCCCTCCACCTGTGCCCCGGCTGTGGACACGGCATCGTGCACCGCCTCATCGCCGAGGTTGTTGACGAGCTGGGTATCAGGGAAAGGGCGGTCTGTGTAGCTTCCATCGGTTGTATGGTCAACTCCTACCACTATTTTAAATTTGATGGCCTGGAATCGGCCCACGGGCGCGCCCCGGCCGTAGCCACCGCCATCAAAAGGTGCCACCCCCACCTGGTCCCCTTCACCTATCAGGGGGACGGCGACCTGGCGGCTATCGGCACTGCGGAGATAGTGCACGCCTGCGCCCGTGGAGAGAACTTCACCACCATCTTCGTCAATAACGCTATCTATGGCATGACTGGAGGCCAGATGGCGCCTACCACCCTGCTCGGCATGTACTCCACCTCAACCACCGGCGGACGTGAACCGGCACGGTCCGGATATCCCATCCGGGTCTGCGAAATGCTGTCGGCCCTGGACGGACCAGCCTATATCGCCAGGGAATCCGTACACAAACCGTCCGCCGTGCGCAAGGCGAAGCAGGCGATTAAGCTTGCCTTCCGGACCCAGCTCGCCGGTCTGGGCATGTCACTGGTGGAAGTACTGTCTCCCTGCCCGGTCAACTGGCGGCTGGAGCCGGTCGACGCCATGAAGTGGCTTGCCGAGCACATGCTGCCGCAATATCCACTGGGCGAGTACAAGGTTATCGAGGCGGTAGCTGCCTTGAAAAAGGAGACCGACCATGCATGAGGAGATAACACTGGGCGGTTTTGGAGGGCAGGGAGTGCTGTTTATCGGTCGATTGCTGGCAGAAGCTGCTTTCCGGGAGGGACATGAGGTGGTGTGCATGCCTTCTTACGGGGCGGAGAAAAGAGGAGGTACCGTCTGGTGCGATGTCACCGTCTCCGAAGAGGCTATAGGTGCCCTGTTTATCACCCGGCCCACGGCCGTCGTGGCTATGAACCCGGCCTCCCTGTCAAAGCTGGAGGCAGCGATAAAGCCCGGCGGGCAGCTGGTGGTCAATCGGTCGCTGGTGCCGGATAAGGTAAAACGAGCGGATATCTGCACCATATACGTGCCAGCCAATGATATGGCTGCTGAGCTGGGAGACGATTCGGTCAGCAATATGGTAATCCTGGGGTCCTTGCTCGCCGTGTGCCCGGTCGTCGCCGCATCCAGCATTACCGCCGTTATGGGTGAATTACTGGCCGGAAAACAGGAACGCCTTGCATTGAATGAGAAGGCCCTCGGTGCGGGCTACGACTGGACAAAGAAAAACCTGGCTTCCCCCGAAAGCAAGTCTAAAGAAGGTGCCCATGTTCAGTAACAGGACACGAAACGAAGCCCACCAGGGAATGAAGAAATGGCGGGATGATGTACGAGAACAAAATGACCACGCCTCGGGAGAAGAACGAGTTTCCACCGTATCTGACCTTGATATAGACCCCCTGTATACCCCGGAAAACATTGGTGACCTGGACTTTGCCGAAAAAATCGGCTATCCCGGCACCTATCCTTTCACCAGGGGCTGCCAGCCAACCGGCTACCTGGGGAAAGTATGGACATACCGGATGTTCGCCGGCCTGGGCAGCGCTGAGGATACCAACCGGAGATTGCACCAGCTTCTGGAAGAAGGAGAGACCGGACTGAGCACGGCCTTTGATTTCCCGACTCTGATGGGATACGACTCCGATTCTCCACGCTCCATCGCCGAGGTCGGCAAATGCGGGGTCGCCATTGACACTATGGCCGATTTTGAGAGGCTCACCCGGAATATCCCTCTGGACAGGGTGACTACTTCCATGACCATCAACCCGCCGGCAAGCGTTCTCTGGGCGATGTACCTGGTCGCCGCTGAAAGACAGGGAGTGAGCTGGAAGAAACTTGGCGGGACCATCCAGAATGACATGCTCAAAGAGTTCATTGCCCAGAAAACCCTGATGTGCCCTCCTGAACCCTCGATAAGGATTATCAGCGACACTATCGAGTTCGGCACCAGCCACGTGCCCCGCTGGAACACGATAAGCATCAGCGGCTACCATATACGCGAGGCTGGCTCCACCGCCGTCCAAGAGCTGGCTTTTACCCTGGCCGACGGAATTGCCTACGTCCAGGACGTTATGGCACGTAAAAAGCTGGACGTGGACGCCTTTGCTCCCCGGCTTTCCTTCTTCTTTGATTCTCACCTGGACTTCTTTGAAGAAATCGCCAAACTCAGGGCCGCCCGGAGGATGTGGGCCAGAATTATGAAGGAGCGGTTCCAAGCGAAAAACTCGCGTTCCTGGTGGCTGCGCTTTCACACCCAAACGTCTGGCTGCTCTCTGACCCACCAGCAGCCGTATAACAACATTGTCCGTACTACCACAGAGGCCCTGGCGGCTGTCCTGGGCGGCACCCAGTCTCTGCACACCAACTCCTTTGACGAGGAATTCGCCCTGCCCACCGAATTTGCCGCCACCATCGCCCTGCGCACCCAGCAGATTCTGGCGGAAGAGAGCGGGGTAATCAATACCATTGACCCCCTGGCCGGCTCTTATTTCGTGGAGTCGCTCACCAACCGAATAGAGGACGAGGCCTGGGAATACATCCGGAAGATAGATGACATGGGAGGTATGCTGGCGGCGATTTCGGTCGGGTTCCCGCAGCAGGAAATCGCCAATGCCGCCTATCACTTTAAACAGCAAGTCGACAGTCAGAAAAGAGTCGTCGTCGGCGTGAATAAATACGCGGCCAGACAGGCAGAGTCCCCCATCGAGCTTCTGAAGGTCGATGAAAAAGTGGAAACGGAGCAGGTTAAAAGGCTACGGAAAGTAAAAAAGACCCGGGATAACCGGGAAGTGGGCCGGACCCTGCGCGACCTTCGCGCCGCCTGCCAGAGTGCCAGAAACGTAATGCCCAGCGTCATCGAAGCGGTCAGGGCCAATGCCACCGAGCAGGAAATCTGCGACGTATATCGGGAAGTCTTTGGAGAGTATCGCGACCCTGGTTTCTACTAGGCCAAAACACCCACCGGGCGGTATATGAAGAATAGATGAACCAGAAAAGGAAATTAAGAGTCCTGATTGCCAAACCGGGCCTGGACGGGCATGACCGGGGAGCCAGGATTATCGCCCGGGGTTACCGGGACGCTGGCTATGAAGTCATCTACACCGGGTTGCACCAGGTGCCGGAGCAGATAGTTGCCGCGGCAATACAGGAAGACGTCGACCTGGTCGGTCTGAGCTGCCTCTCCGGTGCCCACCTGCATCACTTCGGTGAAGTGGCGAAACAACTTCATGAAAAAGGGGCCGGTAACATGACCGTTATCGGCGGGGGCATCATCCCCGAAACAGATATTCCAGCACTTCAAAAACTAGGTATAAAAAAGGTATTTCTTCCCGGGACATCCATCGCTGAGATAATCAACTGGACAAATAAGAATGTAAAGCCTGCGAATAGACTTACATAGTTAGCGAAGAGAACTCACCATAATCGGCATCTCCAGCGTTCGGCCTAATAGTATAGAGTAAGTAAGTCAGCGTAGATTCTCTCTTCACCATTAACGAATAAGCTATAAAAAGGCGTTCGATTCATTTTGTGGAACACAAACCGTCAGGATGTGCAATAAGCAACAAATCAAGCAATTTTGATAACAGTGATTAAAAGAGAAGGGGGTGACCTGCCCCCAAAAGGGATACCACTTCTTAAGTTAGAGTTACCGGTATTGGACTTGCCCCCTTTTCTATACCAGTTAGAAAGAGACTTTAAAGCGCAGGCCCAAGCTCAATAGCGGACCGGCTATTTGCCCTTTCTCTGTTCCCGCGCTCATATTCGCTGTGTTATACCGCCATCAACAACCAGTGTCGTTCCTGTTATATACTTCGCCTCCTCTGAAGCCAGGAACAGAGCGGCATAGGCGGTGTCCCAGGCATCACCCTGCTTGCCGGTGGGACATCTGGCATCACGCTTTTTCCACAGCTCTTCCAGGTCCTCGCTGGAACTACTTTTAGCCATGGACTCAACTATCGGTGTTCTCATCAGGCCGGGCAATATGGCATTCGCTCGAATCCCCTTTGCCGCATATTGAATTGCTATCTCTCGCGTAAGAGCCACCACCCCGGCCTTCGATACTGCGTAAGCGATTGCCGGGCCCGGCACCCTTATAGCATGGATTGTGGCGATATTTACTATGACGCCGCTTTCCTGTTTTTCCATCTGGGGAAGGGCATACTTGCAGGTTAAGAACATGCTTTTCAGGTTAATATTCATCACCCTGTCCCATTGTTCCTCGCTGGTCCCATCAATCCCGGCACGCGATGAAATTCCCACATTATTATGCAGGATGTCAACCCTGCCAAAAGCCTGGAGGCAACTTTCAATCATGCTCCTACAGTCTTCGGATTTTGATACGTCCGCCTTGAATACAATGCAATCCCCGCCTTCTTCATCAATTAACCGCCTGGTTTCCTCGGCTGCCGAAAGGTTACAATCAACGGCCATTACCCGGGCGCCTTCTCTGGCAAAAAGAATGGCCGTAGCTTTCCCATTCCCCATACCGGGGCCAATTGAGCCAGCTCCGGTAACAATGGCCGCTTTCCCTTTAAGACGCTCTCCCATCATTAGCCCTCCCTTTTTTCGTAATGATAACAATTCCCTTATTACCATCGACCAGTACATGGTCGCCGGTCTCGATAACATCCAGAGGATTTCTATCCAGCTTGTATACCATTGGTGTATTTGAAATAATTGCCCCGGCTACGGTTGTTGGATTTGCATCAACATTAATCACCGCCTTAGGGGCTTTTCCTGCCTTCTTTAACATATAAAACCCGTAGGGGTCTGCGGTGGAGCCTCTACCGGTGGGGAAAATCAGTATCTTACCGGACACGCTTTGCCCTTTGCACCTGGACTGCGGAGAAGTGATAATTCCCTCGGTGATGCTGATGTCGCTGAGAAACGAAATAGCATCATGAGTCAACAGTGCCTCTCCTTCTGCCACTCCCTTCGATGCACCGCGACCTTTGAGCGTAAAACTTTCCATCGTTCAGGCAGCCTCCCATTTCCCTGTGACGGCGGCATTGATGCATTCCGGCATTGTCCCGAACCAGACCTGGACTCCGCCTGCTTTGAGATAATGAGCTGCCTTGGCCGCGTTGGTAGCCACGACGCCTACGTGAAAGCCTTCTGGAACTCCGCGCCGCAGGAAAGAACCCGCCGAGCACATGCCGGAGACGACCATACCTCCCGAATTCTCTATAATATCAACCAGTCCCATCTCCCGGGCAAGCAGGCGGAGCGGTTCGGTGATGCCGACGACCAGAAGAAGGCCCGATTTTATTTTCTTACCCTGCAAAAGAGTGGCGATTTCCTTCATTTCAGGAATCGTTACATGAGGGCAGCCGAGAAACACATAATCAATTTTCAGTTCGGTGGCCGAGCAAAGCTCCTCAAAAACCTGGTTTATTTCTTTTCTACCCACTTCGATGCTCATTTCAGGCTTTCCACCCCCGAGGGCAGCTTCCACCGTGGGTGCCTCTGGGGTTATGCCCACCGCGTGGAACATGGGTATCCCGGCAGAAACGCCGAGCGGCGCGCAGAGGTATTTGAGCTGTGTTATTGACATATTTTGGGGTAGCCCCAGGAAAACCGGGATTTTATCAACCACCATTTTACCCACGCCGTAGCTCAAGGCGTTATAATCGGCGTAGGTGAACGCCCCGGGGTCGAGGTCATCCTTTAATTCAACGAGTACACGACCGTATCTGTTTTCGGGCAGATGCATTCCATAGAGCGGGGTTTTGCCGGTGAGGGCCGTGGCTAAAGCGGTGGGGCCAGATTCACGATTAACCATCACCCCGAGGACCGAGTTGTTAAAAAGCACCACCAGCGATTCGGCACCACCGGAATGCTCACCCTGTCGTAACGGGTGGATGTAAAACGGACAACAGGTGTAGGTGGGGATTACACCCAGTCTGGCATACGTTTCCCGGCCAAAGGCAAGGGACTGGCGCATTTCTTCGATATAGCTTTCGGGGTATCCCAGCCTCTCGGCTATTGCCGGTTCGAGAAAAATCGGATTAATGGTAACGGGAACTCTGAAATGTGTCGCCCCCTCAACGGACTCGGCTACCAGCTCCCGGGACCAGCGTGAAAGCTGCCCTGTGTTCCAGAATTGCATTTCCGGTGAGAGGATATGTGACGACGATATATCTATAAGTTTCTCAGCTTCATAGGCCTCACCCACGGCGATTAATAGTTCTATCGCCCTTTGTACGCCGGGACCGGACTCTCCAGCGAGCATCCGTTCTTCATCTGCGGTCAGCTTCAACTTCCTTCACCTCTGGAACGCGCTGTCGCTTTCCTTCTGCGGAAAGTCATTGATTGCCATTAAAAGCCTCAGGTTATAACGGCCAGGATACCTGAATTTCCAAATCCCCGGCCAGGTTTCATATTATCTTGCCGCCCATACTACTTTAGCAGCTCGAGGATAACACTGACATCTTCGAGCTGCTCCAGCCGATTGATGTGCTCCACCAGCATATCCATTTTTTCGGCGCTGAACCCGGCAAATTGGGCACAGCGCCGGGCTTTCTGGGCGCACTCTTCGAATGCCATCGGTTTTTCCGGGGAGCCCCTGGCATGAAGCATCTTCTGACTTAAATTTTTACCGTCCCTGGTGGATACTTCAGCAACGTTCAGCGATAATCTCAGGCTCAGTTTGCTGGCTTCCGCTTCAATATCAGGGTCCAGCAAACACTCGACCTTGTCCACTTCCTTTAAGCGCTGGACGTCTTTTATGGCTTCGGCAGAGAAGTCTTCCAGAAACACCTCGCCACTGAAAACGGCACTGCCAATCGTATAGGGAATGCTGAACATAGCATCACCGACTGTTTCAGGGCGGGATTTAGTCTCGCGTGGAAGGCAAACATTATTATAGGCGGCCTGTCCCACCCTGAGCACAATTTTTTCTATTTCCCGGCTTGTCAGATTATTTTTCCGTACGATGTCCAGTACATTATCAATAGGGCAGAGAGTATACCCGCAGGAAGGATACGGTTTTATGGCTAAATTCATGACCTCGTACCTTTTTCCAAAACCGTCCATCAGTCGGTTCAGGTCATGATGGATTCCCCGGTAATAGACTTCGTAAAAACCGGCCTTTGCCGCCAGGAATTGCTTTGAAGTTCCAAGCCCGTTTTTGCCCAGCGTCGCTGATAGCATAGCGGCTCTGGCCGATAAACCCTGCTGAAGTGACAGGGTAGCTCCACCGCCGACATCGCGTACGCCCTGAACATTCCCGGCGGATTGACTGTAGGCTAATCCCAGCGCATTTAGCATCTGCTCCGAGTTAAAGCCCATCAACTTTCCCGCAGTTATAGCCCCGCCAAAGATACCGCAAACATCTCCCACCCACCCACTTAATCCGGAACAATAGTCGGGTACCATGCGCATGCGGCACATGACCTCCGAGCCGATGGTGACCGCGCTGATAAAATCTCTGCCGTTGACTTTACCACCTAGTTCCGCCGTGGCCAGCGCTACCGGCACCATGGTTGGGGGAGGCTGCGTTCCGGTGCTGAAATGATATTGATTGAAATCTAAAGCGCGTGCCATTGTGGCGTTGACAAAAACAGCGTCATGGGCAGGGATGGCCATATTATGAAGGAAAATACTGCTCTCCGGTTTTCCTTGCCACTGGCTGACTACTTCGAACAGCTTCTTTGCCACCGGCGTGGTTGAACCAGCAATCGCCACACCGATAAGGTCAACGACACTCTTTTTGCAGGCCATGACCACTTCAGGGGGCAAATCATCAAAATTGGTTGAGATTGCCTTATCTACCAGTTCCTCTTCAAGGCTCATTTCATCTTCCCCAAAAGTATCGTTTGTCTCTGTTCGTTCACCGGCGTTATCAGGTGTTGTCAGATGCCCAGATTGAAAACTTTATTCGGGTTGTCGAACAGGACCTTTTCTACATCTGCTTCGCTTAAGCCCAGGCGCCGCATCTGTACGGCTATCCTTGGCACAGAGAGCGGGTCGGAACGATGGCGGATGCGGTTATCACTGCTGACCAATATGCGATTCATGTCATTTTCAGCGACTATTTTGGCAGCATCCTCGGGGGTGATTCTGCGCATGGGCAGTACCGAAAGACCGGCCATACAGCCTGCTTCGGTGATTATTTTGGTGGTGCTGGCATCCGAATGAACGATAATCGCTTTACCCCGGTCAAGTCCAGCGTCGTCAATGAGCTTGATATACCGCTCAATCCAGCCGGTTCTCTCTGCTGACGGTAAATGTAATACCGCTGCCTTATTATGCTCTTTAGCCATCCTGAGCTCTGCTTTCAAAATCTCTTCTTGCTTGCTCAAATCAGGACAGGTACCAGATTTCGGTTCCATACCGATTTCCCCGACACCTACCACCTTCTCTCGTTTCAAATATTCAGGCAATGCGTCAAGTATCTTCTCGTAGTCGGCAGGAATGGCCATCATGTTAATGCCCAAGATAACATAGACATCTATGAAGTAATCGGAAGCGCGCTTGGTTTCTCCGACCAGCGTATGTTCAAAATAATTGATCGATGCCTGCGCTGACGTGGCGTAGTCCATGCCGCCAGCGGCGTCAGCGATAAGAGCTTTGACACCGGATGCCGACATAGCCTCCAAATCCTGAAGGCTAAGGGACTCCATCATTACATGCGTATCTATTAACTGCATCTTTGGCCTCCTGGCTGCATAAAATTATTTACCGGGCGGATAACCGATTAGATTTTTTGATACTTCTGTTCCCGCGGCGGTGATTTTTTCACGTCCACGCCCAGCATCTCTCCAAGCTTGGCGTAGGCTGGTTTGAGGTCATACTCTTCTTTGTACTCCTGAGTGATTGGCAACCCCCATCCATTCTCCTGCAGGAACCTCAAGCCGGCGATAAAATCAGGGAGCAACTCCGGTACCAATGTAAAGAGGATTTCATCATCCTGGGCAGAAGCCAGCCGTCGGTCCCCTTTACAGGGGATGGAAACGGCGCATTCACGCTTTAGCAGCGAGGGGACGACCGCAT
>JABMRL010000038.1 GCA_013202615.1 Dehalococcoidia bacterium | reverse complement strand
TAAGTTATTGCCGGACCTTATTGACATCGGTGTTGACGTCATTCATCCGGTACAGGTTGCTGCCAAAGACATGGACTCCAGCAAGCTGGCCGCTGATTTCGGTGACCGATTATGTTTCTGGGGTGCCGTTGATACTCAGTTTGTTCTGCCCAAAGGAAGCACCGACGACGTAAAAGCAGAAGTCAGGCGGCGCATCAGGGACCTCGCTCCTGGCGGAGGATACATACTGGGAGCAGTGCACAACATCCAGCCCGACGTGCCGGTGGAGAACATCCTGGCCATGTACGAAGCGGCCAAAGAGTACGGCAAGTACCCCATTAATTGACCCGCAGGCGACAGAAGACGTAAAATTAGAATGGGAGTACCAAAATGCCCATTTATGAATACACCTGTCCTGACTGTGATATCACCTTTGAGCTGATGAAGCCGTTCAGCGAGGCGGATAAAGATGCTTCCTGCCCCCGCTGTCACAAACAGGCCAGACGAATCATGTCGCCCTGCGTTTGCCTTTCCAAGAACGGCAGCGGGGAAATGTCCCGGGTTTCCGGCACCGGGAGTTCCTGCGCCAGCTGCGGTGCCAGCAGCTGCGCTACCTGCGGTCACTAGCGAGAAGAAATAGGCTTCAAACCGACTTAACCGCATTAGTAAAAAAACTACCTCGTCGTAACTGCATTCCGCACGCCACGGATTCATCTCTTGCATACTCTGGCCTTTGTTGAAAAGAGGCATATTAATTGGCTATAATGGCGCTAATTGAGCGAGGGGACGATAACCTGTGTCACAAATTTATGAACTCTATTTAAGAGTAAAAGAGGCCGACGAAGCCGACCATGGTCGGCCGATTGTCAGAATTCATAAAACCGAAAAACCAAAAAGCCTCAGGTGGGGCGATAAAATAAACATATCTCTTGATAAAAAAAACTGGGTGAACTGCAAATTGGAACCGGCCGGTGATATCGGTATCGGTAAAATATATATCAGCATACGTTTAAGGGGTCTTATCAATAAGGATAGTCGCGTCATTTCAATAGCAAAAGTTGGGGAGCCTTGCAATTTTTATATAAGAAAAGCGTCCCCGTGGAGAGCGCTTCTTTACATGTCCGCGGGCATCCTGATAATCGCCGCGATTGCCGTTTATTTTATATTACTGCGCTAGTCTTCCGGTCTATTTACCTGGGCTACGCTATCCCCTCCAGCCCCCTCACCACGTCATTGAGGTCGTTGAAGGGCGTGCACTTCAAGCCATTTTGCTGGTAGTGGGCCAGCAGGTCATCACGGGCAAAGACATAGTGGGACAGACTGGCCGGCATTATATCCGAATACCCGTCCCCAATGTAGGCCACGCGGTAGCCCTGACTCAGATGCCGTTCCACGTATGATTGCTTAAACTTATCCAGCACCGGCTGACCGGCCGGTCCGATGTAAGTAATCTTGAGGCCGTCCGGGTTGAATCCGGTATGCGCGGCAAAGACCTCTATACCCGCAACGCCCGCCTGTTTCAGGATAGCATCGATATAAAACTTCAGCCCATTGCTGACGATGATAAATTCAAGACCCTTTCGCGAACATAAATCCAGCAGCTCCCTGAATCCGGGGCGAACTCTTACCCGGCTGCCGGTAAAAAGATAATCGAGCATCGTCGCCTCATCGACTTTAATCATGTTGAAAGTCCTCTGGCTGAAGACGCCGACCGGTATCTTGCGCTCACGATACTCCTGCAGAATCGGCCGCCAGTCGCCATCGGCAAAGGCATCGAGGAGCATAAAGCTCACATCGAATTCGGCGATGGTGTTGTCAAAGTCGCATTGAACCAGTGTTTTTACTTCAGTGGAATTCATGCTTTCTCCAGTAGCCGGTGATAATTTTGCGGTCCCGGCGGCAAATCGGACGGTAAACAGCGTTCCCCATACAAGATACCATTTACGCGGCGTGGAAGTCTATTCGCCGAGGTGTTAAAATGAAATCGGGCATTGGAAGGAGATTGGAAGGAGCCATGATTGACTGGTAATTCCTACAGACTTCTGGCGGTGGACATTGACGGCACGCTGGTAAATCGACACGGCACTATTTCAGACAGGGACAAGGAGGCATTGTCCCGCGCCCGCAAAGCGGGAGTACAGGTGGCGCTGTCCACCGGTCGCGGCCTTCAGGCCACCACAGGTGTTATCACGGAGCTTTCACTTGACAGCTACCATATTTCGTTTGACGGCGCCCTGGTCAGCCACCCCGGTTCCAGCGATGAAATATACGCAAGCCCCATCAGCAAAGAACTGGTGAGGCAGATGATTGATACCGCTCACGATTGCGGCGTTGACCTTGAGCTTTTCACCGTGACCCATTACTTCGTGGAGCGGGAGACGTGGTCCACTAAAGCCCACCGTGACTTCTTCAATACGCCCGCAACAATCGTCGACTTCCATCAGGTCTGGGAGCGGGAGAGGGTCATAAAAGGCGGGCTGGTAAGCACCAGCCCCGAGGAAGCGTCCAGAGTCACCGGTTTCTGCCGCCGACTTGACCACCAGCTTCACTTTTCACTGGCAAAAGCTCCTGCCTTTCCCGGGGTGGATTTCACCAACGTTCTATCTCCCGGCGTCTCCAAAGGGAAGGCTCTGGAAAAGCTGGCCGCCCATCTGCAGGTGCCCCTCGGCGAGGTTATTGCCATTGGGGACGGCACCAACGATATCTCACTGCTG
>JABMRL010000227.1 GCA_013202615.1 Dehalococcoidia bacterium | reverse complement strand
TCGTTATGAAACACGACAGTCATCTTTCTACTCATATTACACCTCCAAGACATAGATACTTACATACGTATGGATATTCTAACAACGGTCAGAGGGAATGTCAAGGCTAGAGTCTAATCTAGCGTAGTGTTTAATCTCGGATGGGGCTTTTTCATCCACTTGCCACCATAGAGTCATCAGCGTGGAATGGAAACGTTCGCGACAAGTGAGTATACTTCTCGAGGTCTTGCATTCTTAACCTAGAAGCAGCCGGGTTTCTGGCATGCAGGTCAGAAACGGTAGCCGGTAGACAAAGAACATAAGTTACTTGGCTATGAATAGGCTTGTTGATAAGTTCTATCTTTGCTTAGATTCACGACTGGCAGAGTGACCGCTGATCAGCCGACAAGTGAGGTGAGTCGCAAAATGGGTGCTATTGATGACTTTGCTGTCTTACTTGAGAGCACAGAAGTTATGAAACAGGTGACCTGCCCCCAATAGTGATACCACTTGTTAAGTCGTTACCGCATAGTTTAGCTTCAGGAACTGGTGGCCGATAACCAAGAGCACGCCGTCAGAATGTTGAGCCTAGAAAAAGGAACGATTTTAAGCCTAATGAGACGGAATGCAATTTTGTTGCATATGCCGGATATGTAAAGCAGACACAGGTATATAGAGTGCCTGATTGTGCCCTGACTGTTATATATGCAGTTAGAACAAGAGCCAGATATGTCTTGCCTTGACGAGTCAAAGTGCGTATACTCTGAATTAATCACTGCCTGCTGGCATGTGAAACAACGAAAAGGAAGCAAGCAATCGGATGAGGAGGTGAAATTATGGTTGAATAGATTTCCGGGTCGTTAGCAGAAACTCTAGCCTTTTGCAATTTTAAAATTTAAATAACCAAGTACGAGGTGTTATAAATGAGCGAAATACCAAGTGAACCAATGCGTCCGGGCAGTTTGACCTTGGAACAAGCCCGCAAGATTGTTGACGCCATGGTGGAATACGCTACCACGACTAAGCCAGGTCGCAGTATGGCCTTTGCCGTAGTGGACGAGTGCGGTGTTCTTATGTACCTTGCCAGAATGCCTCAAGCCTCGCTGATTAACCGACAAATGGCGGAAAAGAAAGCCTGGAGTGCCATAGCATTCAAACGGGACACGAGAGCCACCGGGGACCTATTAGCAAAAATGGGGCTAAAAGCCATCGATTTTTGTGAGCCTGACAGATTAACGCTTATACCTGGTGGCAACCTCATTCGGACCAAGGAAGGCTTTACTGTTGGTGCCGTGGGCACTAGTGGTCGCCATTATGACGAGGACGAGGAGTTAGCGCTAGTTGGTGTGAAGGCCTACGAGCAAAGCTGATAAGCCCTTGTAATGACAAGAGACTCAATCTGCATCACGATGCAGCTTAATGACTTGCTACCTAGCTGGTCTTATTAAGCTTTATCAGACATGAATATACGCATCACAAGAGAGAGCGGTTTGTGTATTAACCGGTATCGGACGCAGAGACCCCAATACTGCTCTAAAAAGTGCAGGGTCTTTTCTTGGGCTTCCAATTGATTTAGCAGCTTAGGACAGCCTCTAGCCTGCGGTTAAAATTAAGAGTTAAGGAATATTAACATGACTAAGGCAATTAGAATAACCAGTGAAGAACCCGAAGCTATTTTTCAACATCGCCCAGTAGTAGCTACTATAGTCACCGCCCATGCTAAAGGTCGGGATAATGCTCTGGCTATAGGTTTACATACACTTATTTCTCATAACCCACCTATTTGTGGAATAGCTGTCATGCCTCAGAAGTTCACCTACGAACTTATTGCCGAGAGCAAGGAGTTTGGAGTCAATTTCATGCCCTTTGAAGAGGTTAAGCTTGTTTGCGCTGTGGGCACTAGCACTGGTAGGAAAATAGATAAGTTTCAGAAGTTTAATATCGCTAAAGAAAAGTCGGTAAGGACTGGAGCGCCAATCTTGGAAAAGGCCTATGCAGCCTATGAGTGTAAGTTAATTGACGATACAGGTTATGGTAGTCACAGGTGGTTAGTAGGAGATATTGTGGCCGTGCATTGGCTTAAAGAAGTCTATACTCCGGAGAACACACTTGATTTAAATAAGGTTAACCCTATCCTTTTTCTTGGCAGAAACCTTTATCTTACTGCTTCTAAAGACACTATAAGTAGTATTGGCCAGATCATTCATTAACCTTATGCGTTAGCCCCTTTGTACACAGAATAGACTTTTTTGTAGTAAGGAGGGAAAACATGGAATATCGCATCTCAACTCTGGCTGAAAACACCGCCGGTGCACCCCGTGCCATTGGTGAATGGGGTTTCAGCGCTCTGGTGGAAACCGGGGAAATGAACATCCTTTATGATACCGGCGACGGTCTCGGTGCCGTCCATAACGCCGAATTACTCGAGGTCGATTTCACTAAAATTGACAAGATAGTCCTCTCCCATTCGCATTTCGACCATACCGAAGGCCTGCCCAATGTGCTGAAAAAGATTAAGAAGGAGATAGAGGTCATTGCCGCCCCCGATTTGTGGACGGGAGAAAAGTATAGCACCAGGGGAAGGTTAAAGCCGGAACACAGGTACATTGGCATACCCTATACACGGCCCTACCTGGAAGGTCTGGGGGCTAGGTTTACCCTGACCCGAGAACCGGTGAAACTATCGAAAAACATAATGACCACCGGGGAAATCCCCATCGTCACCGATTTTGAGAAGATAGGAGAAGATTACCTCTGGCATAAAGTGGGGGACAAGCTTGAGCTAGATGACTTCCCTGATGACCGGGCCCTGATAATCAATACCGATAATGGGCTGGTGGTCATTGTGGGCTGCGCCCATCGCTGCCTGATTAACACCCTCTACCATGCTCAAAAGGTATCCGGGGTAAAGCAGATAGGTGCCGTTATCGGTGGCTGTCACTTGGTCGATGCTCCCGAAGAGCGCATCATGAAGACTATTGCCGCTCTGAAAGAGCTGGACGTGAAGAATGTTGGCGTGTCGCATTGCACTGGGCTGCGTGCTGCAGCATTGATGGCCCGCGAGCTCGGAGACCGCTTCTTCTTCAATATGGCCTGTACCCGGTTTCCCATCAAAAAATAGCAAGACAGAGAATTTTCAGGGATTGTATTCAAAATAAGATCCCTCCATAGCAAATTGGTCTAAAGCAAGGAGTCGATAAAAATTCCAGGAGGGTAAGGTATAGTTATGTCTTATCAACTGAAGTTTAGGTTATTCTCGCCGGTTAAGATCGGGACACTGAAACTAAAAAACAGAATTATTATGGCGCCAATGGTTACACGTCAGGCGAGTAGTGATGGTTTTTTCACTGAAAAGGAGAAAGACTATTTCGTAAGGCGTGCCATGGGAGGAGTGGCTTTAATTACCATAGGAGACGTTTTGCCTGATGTGGGTGTTCAAGTGGTGCAAAATCATGTGGCGCTCTACAATGATAAATTCATCCCAGGGTGGAGGGAATTTGCCAAAGCCATCCATGATGCTGGTGCTAAATTATCAGCCCAGCTATCTCATGCTGGCAATGAGTGTAAGTCGGAGATTACAGGGAGGAAACCTGTAGCTCCGTCTGCAATATTTGCACCATATGCTGGCGAAATACCACACGAATTGACCAAAGAAGAAATTGAAGAGTTGATAGAAAAATTCGCTGACGCGGCGGTAAGAGCAAGGGAGGCTGGGGTTGATATGGTAGAGATACAGGGTTCACAGGGGTTCTTGCTCCACAACTTTGTGACACCGTTGTTTAACAAAAGAACTGATGAATATGGTGGTGATTTAAAGAGGAGAGTGAGATTTCCGGTAGAAGTCATCAAAAGGGTTAAGAGGAAAGCAGGCAGCGATTTTCCAGTTAGTTTCCGAATGGTTGTCGCGGACTTGGTAGAGGGAGGATTAACATTGGAAGACACCAAGAAAATGGCTCCAATGCTAGTGGAAGCTGGTGCAGATGCTCTTCACCTTACGGCTGGAGCCGGACTTCATGTCTTGCACCTTTGTCTACCTCCCGTAGACGCTGGAACTGGGTGTGTTGTCGATTTGGTAGCACAGATTAAGAAGGTCGTTGATGTGCCGGTTATTGTTGCTCAGAGAATCGTTGATCCAGCGCAAGCTGAAGAAATTCTAAAGGAGGAAAAGGCAGACATAATTTGTTTAGGTAGAGCCTTAATCTGTGATCCTGATTGGCCCCAAAAAGCTGCTGAAGGAGTGCAGGAAGACATTGTAAAATGTATTGGATGTGGCTGCTGCATTGACCGAAGACTCAGGGGAGGAGTATCACCATCCGTAGTTTGCCTGCGTAATCCAGCGGTTGGCAAAGAAAAGGAATACGAGATCAGCCAAGCCAAAGAATCTAATAAGGTACTAATAATCGGCGGAGGCCTAGCTGGACTGGAAGCTGCTAGAGTAGCCGCTCTCCGAGGAAATAAGATAACTCTTTATGAGAAAAATAACCAATTAGGCGGGCAGTGGGATTTGGCATATATTGCTCCCAAAAAGCAAGAATATAAGGAAGTGATTACATATTATGTTAGGCAGCTCGAGAAGCTTAATGTAAGGGTTAAATTAAACAAAATAGTCGATTCTACTGTGGTAGAGCAAATTAATCCAGATGTGGTCATTGTCGCTACAGGTTCTGCTCCTATCATTCCTGAAATCCTAGGGATAGATAGAAAGAACGTTGTTACTGCTCATGACGTTCTACGTGGAAGTACCAGTGTTGGTGATAAAGTCGCCGTTCTCGGTGGAGGTTTAGTAGGTTGTGAAACTGCTGACTTCTTGGCAGAGCGTGGCAAGAAACTAACCATAGTCGAGATGTTAGAGGAAATCGCTGAGGGCGAAAGCATCTTACGGAAGCCATTCTTAATGCAAAGGCTCAGTAAGGCTGGGGTGGAAATACTCACCTCTACAAGAGTAAAGGAAATCAGCGAGCATGGCGTAATAGCGATAGATAAGAATGGGCAAGAAAAAAACATCGGAACTTACGACACCGTAATATTGGCTTTAGGCGCCAAACCCATCAATAATATTGCCAAACAGATTGAGAACAAAGTATCCAAGGTGTATGTAATTGGAGATGCTGTTGAAGCTCGCATGGCTATAGACGCTATTGCCGACGGAGCCCGTGTTGGCCGTGAGATCTCGTAGGTTCCTGTGATTAAATTGGTGGCATTTACCCGGACAAAAAGACGCATCGCCTTTCCGTTCCACCACTCTGAAGGCTCTCGCCACCAGTTGATAACCTCATTTACTCGGTAGAGGCGCTTCCTCCATGTGAAAGCAGCTATAGTAGAGTCTTTTCGATAAACTTTAATTGGCTCACCGACAAGCCTAGCCATGATATTCCTCCCAGAGGCAAGGGGGAATTTCATTATAATAGAACTATTGTTCTATTGTCAAGGGGGTTGCGACTGCCTCTGGCCAACTCGAAATCTGGGACGATTCAGAGGATGACTGGGGATAACTCACGTGCGCCATGGTTTGCAGAGTTCGTACCACTATGGTCTCCTGACGGTTCGACCGCCTGAAGCTGGCTGGTCTAGTTTTCGACCACGCTCAATACCTCAAAATCATAGCTAAAATCCACCCCCGCCGATCACCTCACCACCATCCGGTTCCTCCTCGAGGGCCCATTTCTGACGCTTGTCCTGGCAGCCACTTGAAGGCTTTCCTTTACAATCAAAGAACTAGTGCCGGGACATACAAGACAAAGAGACTTCCTTGTGAGACTTGCATAATGTGGATGCTAGTGCTATCATAT
This sequence comes from Dehalococcoidia bacterium, assembly GCA_013202615.1. Taxonomy (GTDB): domain Bacteria; phylum Chloroflexota; class Dehalococcoidia; order Dehalococcoidales; family RBG-16-60-22; genus E44-bin89. The sequence goes on along the minus strand of JABMRL010000227.1, from coordinate 261 downwards.
GATGTGGATACAGTTACGGATGGGAAGAAGGAGATTAGATGAATATGCGCGAAAAAACAAAAAAGGCCACCTTTAATTTGCACCCCGATGTTCTTGCTGCCCTAGATAAGGCTATGGCTGAGGGAGTAGCACCGAGCAAGAACGTTTTAGTGGAGCGGGCGTTACTCAAAGAACTGAAAGAAGTACGAAGGCGGGCACGGCAAGCCCGATGGGAAGAAGGCGCCAAAGACCCCGTGCTGCTGAGAGATATCAGCGAGGTTG
>JABMRL010000037.1 GCA_013202615.1 Dehalococcoidia bacterium | reverse complement strand
CCGTCGGGATGATAGAAGGTATGGCAAACTCGCAGTGGCCCAAAACCTCGGCCCTGGCTAATTCGCCGGAAGCGATGTCAACAATATCCTTAAATATTCTCTCACCGGTACCCTGAATAGATTCCGTACCATCTATTATTGTTCCGGCGTTTATATCGATATTATCCCTCATCTTTTCATAGAGGGCGCTGTTGGAGGAGACCTTGATTACCGGAGCAACGGGCGAACCTATCGGCGTCCCCTTTCCAGTGGTAAAGACAATGACCTGAGCGCCGGCGGCCAGCATGCCACTGTTGCAGACCACGTCGTGAGCCGGTCCATTCATCAATACCAGGCCTTTCTGTTCCGGCTTCTCTGCGAAATCAGTAACCTGCACCACCGGGGTGGTCCCGCCCTTGAGGACAGCCCCCAGCGATTTTTCCTCCAGAGAGGTCAACCCGCCGGCTATGTTGCCGGGTGAAGGTTCGGCTCCCATAACATCAACGCCCATTGACTTTATGCTGGTATAAACCTCCGATATTACCGCCGAAACACGACTTCCGACCTGTGCATTTGCCGCCCGCCTGGTGAGAACGTTTTCCGCCCCTATCATTTCCGGTGTTTCCGAAAAAATCACCGTTCCCCCTTCGGCGATTAATAAATCGGAGGCAACGCCCAGCGCCGGATTGGCGGTAACTCCGGAGATAGTGTCTGACCCGCCGCAGTTGAGACCCAATATCAATTCGGAAACGGGAACCACTTCCCGACTCGCCGCGGCGGCCTCTTTTACAAGTCGCTGCGCTATTTTCCTGCCCCTGGCCACGCTGTTAGTCGTGCCCCTGGCTTCCTGTATGCTGAGTGTCTCGAACCTCTGTCCGGTTTTGACCAGTTCTTCAGCGATAAGTTCGGGAGTGAGCAACTCGCAGCCGAGTCCCACGAGCAGTACGCCGGCAACGTTGGGGTTGGCGCAGAAACCGGCCATGGTCCGGACCATGAGTTCTTTCTCGTCGCCAAAGTGGCCACAGCCGTGACGGTGCACCACGCTGACGGTGCCGGATACCTCCCGGCTAATCATCTGGGCCACAGTGGAAGCGCAGATCGTGGTGGGGAAAATCAGCACATGATTTCTAACGCCGACGGTACCATTTTTTCTTCGGAATCCCCGGAATTCCATCACCTGTATCCTGATTTATATTATAGATGAAACCGACGTAATATCGCCCCTCCGTATTAGCCGGCGGCGCGGGTTATTTTCCGCACGCTATCCTTGATGCTATCGATTTTCATTATTTTCATCCAGTCGGGCTGGAATATCTGTTCTTTTGCCTCGGCTACAGCGAGCCTGGCCCCCTCGGAGAGGGTGGCACCAGCCAAAAGAAAAACCTCGCCCATCATGCAGCGGACGTGGCCAAACAGAAAATCCTGTGCCACCGCCTCAGGAACGCCCATTCTGACCGCCTCATCCATAGCCTCTTTCATGACGTAGACGCAGGATAGTCCGAGGGTCTCCACAAGGGCGGGTTCCAGGATAGCCATCTGCTCCGTGGTGACCCTGTACGCCTTTAATATCGGAGCGTATATCACCCTGGCAATCGCCTCCCCCCTGGCATAGTCCTCATCTGGCCCCTGATGCAGGGAGCAGACGATGCTCTGCTTTGCCTTGTCGCCACCGAAAAAGTCCTGCTGGGCTTCGGGGTCGGTCTCGTCACCAAACATGGGTGCATGGCACGGGTGGGTGATGAAGTAACTTATATCCCTGCGGTCCGACAGCATTCCGGCATATCCCGCTGCCGGGTCAAGCCCCATGACCATCGCCCCGCTTTTCACCATTGGCACAATGTCGTTGCAGATTGGACCGATTAAACGGTCGGGAACGGCCAGTATGACCACATCGGCCTGAGCAACTGCCTCGTCCTGCGCGGTAGCCGAAAGCCCCAGCCCGGCAAGTTTTGCCTTACCCTTGTCGCCGACCTCTACGTAAATGGTTTTATAGTCGGGGTTGTCTTTCAGTTTCCGGGTAATCCGTATTCCCATCTGCCCGCCGGCGCCCATGAGAGCAATGGTGGTCATATTTTCACTCCTTAACAATCAGTCTTACTCAGCCCGTTTGAAGTGCGACATCTCAAGCCCAACGGCGACATCGATGACAGCAGGCTTGCCTTCTTTGTTCGCTTTCAGCGCCTCTTCCAGAGCCGGCTTAATCTCGGATGCTTTCTCCACTCTCCTGCCAAAGCACTGACATGCCTCCGCCCATTTGACGAAATCGGGCTGCACCTGGAAGGTGCTGGTATTCCAGCCAACCGCTGTCATCTGATGGTGCTTTACCCAGCCTAATGCCGAGTTGTTCAAAACCAGCCATGTGCATCCGGCCTTATACTGGGCGGCGGTTGGCAGCTCTTTCATGTACATCTGGAAAGCACCATCGCCGGTGATACAGACCACGTTTTTCTCCGGCTTTGTCAGTTTGGCAGCGATGGCCCCCACAACGCCCATGCCCATACAGGTCTGCTCGGCGACCGGCACGCACTCTGAGCCGTCCTGCACCTTGAAATACGGGAAGCAGTATGACCAGGTATCCTGCGAGCCGTTCTCACTGACCAGAATGGTATTCCCCCCGAATACCCGGCTCGTCTCATAGATAGCCCGCTTGGCCGGTATCGGCGTCGCCTCTACCATGCACTCCGCCGCTACTTCCTGCTCAAACGCCTCTTTAGCTTTTATCAGCTCCTGCACCCTGGGTATTTCACGGAAGTCTTTGCCCGTCCCGGACTCTGCTTTAATAGCTTCAGAGAGCTGGCTCAAGACGAGCCCGGCATCACCGACGATGCCCACGTCCGGCAGCCAGTTCCTGCCTATTTCAAAGGGTTCAATGTCAACCTGGATGAACTTCGCTCCGGCGGGGAAATCACGCCACTGGTGGGTGCTGTAGCTTTCGTTCCTGGTGCCAACGGTGAATACAAGGTCGGCATCGGAATAGACCTCTTTACCGACCCTGGTACGGTAGTAACCGCAGACACCGAGGGCCAGGGGATGGGTCTCAGGCAGAATACCCCTCCCTCCCGGTGTGGTAATAAAAGGTATGCCCAGCAACTCGATAAACTGCTTGAATTCCTCAGCAGCCCCTGCCAGCACGGTCCCGTTGCCGGAAACCACCACCGGCTTTTTAGCTTTTACCAGCAATTTTGCAGCTTCACCTATTAGCTCTGGGGCACCGCCAGTGCGAATTTTCTTGGCGGGCACATACTCAGGATTTCCAATATCATGCAGCTCCCATCGCGTCTTCCCGCTCACGTCGTACGGCATCTCCAGAAAAACCGGACCCGGCTGCCCGTTGACAGCGATGGAAAACGCCCGGCGCACAAACCACGGTATACGGTCGGTATACGGGATGCGGGCGCTCCACTTTGTTATAGGCTTCATCATGGCTATCTGGTCTGATTCCTGGAACTCTCCCATGCCATACGTCCTCTGTGAGTTAGCGGCATTGATTATCACCACCGGTGAGCAACCAGAATATGCTTCCAGTACACCAGGCAGCAGGTTGGCCGTTCCCGGTCCAGCGCTGGCGGTGCAAACGCCCGGCTTGCCGCTCAATCTGGCGTAAGCCATAGCCATGAACGGTGCTGACCCCTCATATCGCAGGTTTACGTTACTTATACCTTCAATCTTTTCGGCATATAGCTGCAGGCCGGAATCACCTATGCCGAAGATATAATCGATTCCCTCAGCCTTTAGCATATTTACGATTGCTTCCCATGAATTCATAATCGTGTTTCCTCCTTCGACCAAATTACTGTTCGAACTCTCCTGGCATTCAGAATCACATCAGAGCAAATCTCAGACCAGCCAACGCTGCGCGCCGCTCATTTTCTGTCTACCATTATATGGTGAAGCTGCCCGTCCGTCTATACCGTTAATAACTCAACATTGTATCAGTTTCCGACCGTTCTTTTACAAACGCTAAATAAAATGTTGACAATAACTTTATATATAATTTACAATATTATCTGAATGGTTGACGCTCTGATTACCTTACGTAGTTGCTTGAAAAATAGAAAGGGGGATGAATTCCCTTTTTTTTTAAATTAATAGCTAATATAAATTGACGGAACCGGAGAAAAGGAGGCACTATGGAGTTAAGCCGAAGAGATTTTCTAAAAGCCTCAGGAGCCGCCGGTATAGGAGGTGTTTTCCTGTTTGGGACCCTCGACCCGACGGCAGCCCTGGCTGGAGTTCCCAGGTTCTTACCCCTCAAAAACAAAGTCAAAGAGACCACCACCATCTGTTGCTACTGCGCTGTGGGCTGTGGGGCAATCGTAACGACTTATGAAGACGAAACCCTCAAAATAGAGGGAGACCCTGACCATCCCATCAATGAAGGCTCTCTCTGCAGCAAAGGTCTCGCCATGTCTCAGGTCCATCAGGTGGATGGCAAGCCCAATCCTCTCCGTCTTACCAGGCCCCTTTACCGGGCCCCCGGTGGAACTGCCTGGCAAGAGATGGACTGGGGTACGGCAATAGAGACCATCGCCCAGAGAGTTAAAGCCACCCGCGATGCCACTTTTGACGAAGCAAACAGCCGAACTGAGGCCGTCGCCAGCCTGGGTGGTGGCGAACTGGATAACGAAGAGTGCTACCTACTCTCCAAGATGGACCGCGCCCTCGGTATGGTGTATCTGGAGCACTGCGCCCGCATATGACATTCCGCCACTGTCGCCAGTTTGGCGGAAACGTTCGGCCGCGGTGCCATGACCAATCACTGGATTGACATCCGCAATTCCGACTGCATTATGATTATCGGCTCCAATGCTGCCGAAAATCATCCCATATCCTTCAAATGGGTTACCAAGGCAATGGAGAAGGGTGCCAAGCTCATCAGCGTTGACCCCCGCTTCACCCGCACCTCCTCCAAGGCAGATATCTATGCCCCGATGAGGTCAGGCTGCGACATTGCCTTCATCGGCGGCATGATAAACTACATACTCAACGACATGGAGAGAAATCCGGGCAATTACAATATGGAGTACGTAACCCAGTACACCAATGCTGCCCTGATTATCAATTCCAACTTCGAATTCGATGACGGGCTGTTCGGCGAAGTAAAGGACGGCAAATATACCACTGATGCCAAGAATACCTGGAAGTATGGCGACACCAAAACTCCCGCCGCCGACCCAACTCTGAAAGATCCCAACTGCGTCTTCCAGCTTATGAAGAAGCATTTCTCCCGCTATGACGCGGATACCGTATGCAATATTACCGGTACGCCAAAGGATACCTACCTTCAGGTCTGCCAGACCTATACGGCCACCGGCCAGAAGGGCAAGGCGGGCACCATCATGTATGCCATGGGCACGACCCAGCATACCTACGGTACTCAAAACATCCGGGGCTACGCCATCCTCCAACTCCTTCTGGCCAACATGGGTGTTTCCGGCGGCGGCATCAACGCCCTGCGCGGCACCTCAAATGTACAGGGCTCCACTGACATGTGTCTGCTGGCCCACATCCTCCCCGGATATCTCAACGTGCCCATGGAAAGTGATGCTGACCTTGACACTTATATCAAGCGCTCCGGCAAGAATCCTGATGCCACCATAACTCCTCAAGGCCTGGCCGGAGATAAAAGCTCTAACTGGTGGGGTAATTCCAAGAAGTACGTGGTCAGCCTGCTCAAGGCATGGTATGGAGATTCCGCTCAGACGGCCAATGATTTTGGCTTCCACTACCTTCCCAAGTGCGACCCGGCCAAGAACTACACCCACATCGGAATGTTCGAGGCCATGGGCGAAGGTAAAATCAAGGGCCTCTGGTGCTGGGGGCAGAACCCTGCGGTGGGTGGCCCCAATTCCAACGGAGAGCGCGAAGCCCTGGGCAACCTGGACTGGCTCGTTTCCGCCGACATCTGGCTGAATGAAACCGCCGAGTTCTGGAACAGGCCTGGAGCGGATGCGGCCAGTATTAACACCGAGGTCTTTGTTCTCCCCGCAGCCTGCTCTTACGAAAAAGAGGGCAGCATCAGCAATAGCGGTCGCTGGGCACAGTGGCGCTATAAAGCGGTGAACCCGCCGGGAGTCGCCTTACCTGACCTAGAAATAATGAACCTCGTCATGCTGAAAATCAAGGAACTTTACCAGGCTGACAGCTCTGCTCCCGGACGCGAAGCTGTCACCAATCTGGTATGGAACTACGGCGATGTCAATGCCGATATGGTGGCTAGAGAGGTCAACGGCTATGACCTTACCACCGGCAAGCTGGCAGCCAGCTTCGGCAGTCTCAAAGATGACGGCACCACCTCATCGGGCAACTGGCTGTACTGCAACCAGTACACCGAAGAGGACGGGAATAAATGCGCCCGGCGTGGCGCCGTGGACGCGCATCCCAAGGAAATCGGCCTGTACTCCAACTGGTCCTGGTGCTGGCCGGTGAACCGACGGATTATCTACAACCGGGCATCGGTCAACCTTGACGGGGTCCCCTGGGACAGCGAGCACCCGGTTATTCTCGACTACGACAGTGAGAAAAAATGGCAGGGCGACGTTCCCGATGGTGGCTGGGCGCCGATAAACCAGGCTAAAGAGGGCGAGAAATACCTGCCCTTCATTATGAAGCCGGAAGGTATCGCCCGCATCTGGGGCTATGGCCGTGTCGATGGACCACTACCCGAGGTCTATGAACCCTGGGAAAGCCCGCTGGACAGGAACCTGATGTCAGGCACCAAGACCAATCCCTGTGCCTTCATCGGGAAATACCGGAACGAGCGCAGCACACCAAGTGAATATCCTTACGTCGGCACCACCTATCGCTGCACCGAGCACTGGCAGACCGGCATCATGACCAGAAATCTTCCCTGGCTGGTGGAGCTTATGCCGGAGATGTACGTGGAGATGGACGAAGTGCTGGCTGCGGAAAAGGGCATCACGGCTGGGGACAAGGTCGTTGTCTATAACGCGCGCGGCGAGGTTAATGCCGTAGCCGTCGTCACCAAACGCTTCCAGCCGCTGCAAGTGGGCGGAAAGACAATCCATCATATCGGTGTACTAAACCATTGGGGATACAGCGGCATGTCCACCGGTGACAGCGGCAACATCCTCACCCCCCACGTTGGTGATGCTAACACGACTATCCCAGAGTATAAGACTTTCTTATGCAATGTGAGGAGGGCATAACATGGCGAAAGCGATACTGTACGATACTACTAAATGCACCGCCTGTAGAGCTTGTCAGGTAGCCTGCAAGGGTTGGAACGAGCTGCCGGCAGAGGTGACTACCAATAGAGGGACCTATGAAAACCCTGCCGACCTTTCCCCTACGACCTGGCTCAAGATGAAGTTCCGGGAGATAGAGCCAGGCGGAAAGGTAAGGTGGCTGTTCACCCGCCGCTCCTGTATGCACTGCACTGACGCTGGGTGTGTTAAGGTATGCCCCAGCAAAGCACTGTACCATCACGAACTTGGCTTCGTGGCTTACAACAAGGACCTTTGCACCGGTTGTGGCTACTGCATCGAAGCCTGTCCTTTTGATGTGCCGCGTTCTGACCGCAATCTGCTTACCGGCATTGCCAAAATGGATAAGTGCACCTTATGCACCACGCCCGGCCTCGACCGCATTGCTGAAGGTTGGGAACCGGCCTGTGTTAAAACCTGCCCAACCAACGCCCTGCAGTATGACGACCGTGATAAGCTGGTCGCCGAAGGCAGGAAACGAGTCGATTCGCTCAGGGATGCCGGGTGGGCAAACGCCAATTTATACGGTGAAAACGAACTGGGCGGCCTGCATGTAATGTATGTACTTGATGACCACCCGTCAGTCTACGAATTGCCGGTGAATCCACAGATTTCGGCGGCCACAGTGGCCTGGCAGGATGCAATTCAACCGCTCGGATGGGCGGTGGGCGGACTGACCGTGCTGGGTCTGGGACTGAACTACATGGTTGCCCGGGCAAATATTAACCGGGAGAAGGAGAAAAAAGATGTCGCAGGAAGTTGAAAAATACAGTAAACCGACACGGATATTGCACTGGGTACATCTGGTCTCTTTTTGCATCTTGTTTCTAACCGGTCTTGTCCTTTTCATCCCGCAACTGGGATTTTTGGCCCAGGACAGCGTGACCCGGGTGATACACCGCATCGGTGCGGTCGTCTTCATCATCGCCCCCCTCATCTATATTCCAATGAACTGGCAGGCAACCAAGAGAGGGATAAAAGAGGCTTTTTCCTGGGGAGCCAGTGACATTGGCTGGCTGAAAGCAGCGCCGCGCTATTATTTTTCCGGCGATGAAAAAGATATGCCGCCCCAGGGTAGCATGAACACCGGCCAGAGATTGTGGTGGCTCATTGTCCTTGTCTCGGGTGCAATTTTTACCATAACCGGACTCATTATGTGGTTCGCCAAGACGTCAGCCCCGGCGGCAGTCCTGCAATGGATGGTCTTCATTCATGACGTCGCCTTCATTCTGGCCGGCACGATGCTCCTCCTCCATATCTACCTCGGCCTCTTCCACCCGCTTATGAACGAAGCCTGGAAAGCTATATACAAGGGCAACATATCCGCCGAGTACGCCAAGAAACACCACGCCAAGTGGTATGAGGAAGTTGCCAAAAGTAAAGAGGTGAAGAGCTAATTGCCAGTAGAGACTGATGCACTCATTCACCATCTGGAGGAAAAGGAAAGAAAAGAGGGAGCGCTACCGCAGCTTCTGAAATTATATCAACAGCTATTACGTGTACAATCTGGAGTTGAGCAAAAAATAGCCTCGCGAATCGAACCGAGCCTGAGTCGCGAGGCTATTTCGCAACGTATACAGGATGGCATTCCCCTCATCGGATTCGATGAACTAGCCCTTGATTGGCCGTTACTGGCGGCTACTTTTGCCAAAATTACGACTGCCTGCGCCGAACATTCGGAGATTTTCAAGGTCCCCCCGGAGAGGTTGAGGGAACTAAAAACTGAGTCTTTTCCCAACCGGGAAGCAATCAAGGCATGGTATGAGAAACAAAAGCTGCCCGCAACGGCTTTAATCAGGGGTATAGACAGAAACTTCCTGACCGCTATCATCCATGCGACATTGAAACCTTTCCTGGTAAGTCACGCCAAAACCCTGATTGGTTCTGTTGACCAAGAACGCTGGCGCCGCAGTTATTGCCCGATTTGCGGCGGTAGTCCTGATTTCGCCTATCTGGATGAGGAAAAGGGTTCAAGGTGGCTTTTGTGCTCTCGCTGTGATACGGAGTGGCTTTTCCAGCGTCTGCAGTGCCCCTTCTGCGACACACAGGACCAGAATGCCCTGGCCTACTTCACCGATGACGAAGGGCGCTACCGCCTCTATGTCTGCGAGCACTGCAAACATTATCTGAAAACTATCGACTTACGGCAAGCTAAAGATGAGGTTCTATTACCCCTGGAACGCCTGTATTCACTGGACCTCGACCGTCAGGCCAGGGAACAGGGATATCTGACTTACAATAAAGCCACAAAAATTCCCGGACAGTCGCCCAGGACCAGACGTACCAGGAAAAACTGACGACACAGCTTTCGGGCGAATGTTAAACAACACCCGTGCCAGTTGCACTATACCGCCATGGCTTTAATCCACCGCTGCCACCGTTACATTTACCGCTTGTGAGAATCGTTAGCGGTAATAAAAACATATGGGCCGGGTATATCCCGGCCCATATATCTTGTCCGTTGAATCGAGTTTATCTGCTCGGTTTTACTTTGCGGAAGCAGTCGCGGCAGTAAACTGGCCTGTCTTCGCGTGGCTCAAACGGCACTTCGGTTTCCTTGCCACACTCGGCGCATACCGCCGGGAACATCTGGCGATAGGGCCTATCCCCATAGCCACTGTCTCCGGAACGTGTTTGCTTTCTTGCCTGACGGCATTCGGGGCAACGTTTGGGCTCGTTAGTATAACCTCTCGACTGGAAAAACTCCTGTTCCTCAACATTGAAGGTAAACTCTTTACCGCAATCGGAACACACGAGGGTCTTGTCTTCAAAGCTCATCGGATGACCTCCTCTCTTAATTATTTGGCTCAAGTTTGGTCATCCAACATGTTATGGATACTGTGGTGTTCAACTCTGTTTCTGATAACCAGTACTAAACCTGTCACCATTATACAATAAACAGACTTGATTTGCAATAGCAAGAAAAAACCACGGTCGATCAGAGCAACTGAATAGCTTTGCGGGACTATAAAGAAGTGTGCCCTGCCCCACTCCCCTTTCCGTATTATTTCAACTAATGAGCAAATATGTGTATAATTATGTCATCCAACTCCACCTTCAACACCATTTCATATCAACGGGAGGTTCCAGCAATGAAAACCCACTAAAAGAGATAAGAAGGAATAAAAAAGAAGGAGGGTTTACCGTGATAGAGAAAATCAATCATGTCAGCATAACAGTTAAGGACCTGGACCAGGTTATTGACTGGTTCAGAAATAAGTTTGGCTGTACCAACATCTGGGAGCCATACGAATATAAAGGCGGTTTTATCGAAAAGTGCATCGGCCTGCCGGGAGCACATCTTCGAGTCCAAAAAGTCCAGGTTCAAGATTTCGTGCTGGAGTTCATACAGTACCTGTCACCTCCAGGCAAGGAGCTTAAAGGTAATACCAACGATGTCGGCTACCCGCATATAGGTTTTGTCGTAGATGATATCAACGAGATGTATGAGACCCTCAAACAGAAAGGCGTGCAGTTCAAATCGCCGCCGGTTAAAAATACTGACGAGAGTAACCCTATGGTCGGCTGGCAGATGGCCTATCTGTGGGGCCCCGAGGGTATGACTCTGGAACTGGTTCAGGCACCCAAATAAATTGAGCGCTTAAGGGCTACCAGGAGGACTTCTTGCCTCGAAAAGTGATGCTGTGCGGCGGGATTCCTGACAAACTGGTGAACCGCGAGGTCTGGGATAAACCGAAACT
>JABMRL010000226.1 GCA_013202615.1 Dehalococcoidia bacterium | reverse complement strand
TCTGGGGTCAAGCTGGCGTACCGAACCGGCAGCGGCGTTTCTGGGATTGGCGAATAATGGTGACCCTTCCTTCTCCCTTTCCTGATTGAGCTTGTGAAAGCCATCGATGGGCAGGAATACTTCGCCGCGCACTTCAAATCTCGGCGGGGCGTCTTTTGCTACGACAAGGGGGACGCTCCGGATAGTCCTGAGGTTCTGCGTGATATCCTCGCCGCGCAGCCCATCGCCGCGGGTGGCTCCGGTGACAAAGCGGCCATCTACGTAGGTAAGAGCCACCGCCAGGCCGTCAATCTTGTGCTCGCCGACAAAGTCGGAACTGGCCTGGCCGAGCAGTCGGGAAATACGGCTATGCCAGGCGAGCAACTCATCGCTGGAAAAGGCGTTGCCCAGGGACAGCAGGGGGAGGGGGTGCTCTACCACGCCGAAAGCTTCCAGGGGTTCGGCACCGACGCGCTGGGTAGGGGAGCCCGGAGTTAAGAACCGGGGGTACCGCTCCTCAAGCTGTTTCAGCTCCCGCATCAGCGAATCGTACTCAGCATCGCTGATTTCAGGGCTGTCGAGCACATAGTAGCGGTAGTTGTGATGGTTTATCTCGGCTCTTAACCTGGCGATTCTCTTTCGTGTTTCTTCGGGTTCGGCCATAACGTTTTAATATGAGAGGTGTATCCGCACTAAAAGTATAACATAGCCGGAGATGCGTTGAAAGCTGAATAAGAGCCTTTGCCTAGTGTAAATGAGAGGTATCATTAAGTAAGTGTAATACAGCTCCCTGCGAACTGGTTACAACAATGCTGAGCGAAGCTAAATCGGTGCGGAGCTGTCGCCAGTGCCGTATATCTATTGGCAGCAGGTGACAGATTAAGAGTCGCAGCACTCCGGCGTGGGCAACCACTAGAACCGTGTCCTCGGGGGTGTGCTTCTCCAATCGACCGAGGAATTTCACGACCCGGTGGTCGAGGTCGATAACGCTTTCGCCTTCGGGGAAACGAAAAGAAGGGTCCCGTGTCGGCCAGTCGCGGACCAGTTCCGGGTAGCGCTCGCCGATTTCATTGAAAGACAACCCTTCTACCTTGCCGAAATTTATCTCGAGAAGCTCCGGGCAGGTGATAACCTGTTGCTGGTGGTGGGAGGCAATAATTTCGGCGGTGGCCGAAGCCCGGCACAGCTTGCTGGAGTAAATGGAAGCAATGTTTTCCCCGGCGAGTCGGTCAGCAAGTCTCTCCACCTGCCATGTCCCCTCGGCGCTCAGTTCCACGTCAGTCTGTCCCCAGAACCTTTCCGCACTGTTGCCCTTGGTATTGCCGTGCCTTGCCAGAAGCAGCCTAGACAAGGGCAGCCTCCTCAACAGGCAGCGCGGCGTTATTTTCCGGTCTCAAGGCAAATACCTCCGAGAATAAGTTTACCCAGTTATGTACCACCGTAGCAAATGACGCTTCGCGGCCGGCAATTTCTGCCATCGAGGTCATCGCGGTTCCTCTCAGGCCACAAGGCCTGATATGGTTATAGTACTTCAGGTCAGTGTTTACATTAAGGGCAAATCCATGCATGGTGACATGGCGGCTGACATTGATGCCTATGGAACAGATTTTTCGGCCGCTTGCCCAGACACCTCCCGGATAGTCCTCATTGCGCTGCGCCTCAATGTCGAAATCGTCAAGGAGTCGAATGATGACCTCCTCCAGTTTCCAGATATACTCGCGGACACCGAGGCCATTTGCCTTGAGGTCGAGGACAGGGTAGCCGACCAGCTGTCCCGGGCCGTGGTAGGTGACGCTGCCGCCGCGATTGGTCCGCACGACCGGTATATTTTCCGGCGGGGCGATAATATCCTCTTCGCCGTGGAACCTCCCCACGGTATAAACGTGCGGGTGCTGGAGCAACAAGACAATGTCTGGGATTACGCCCTCCGCCCTCAACCGCCTCAAAGTCTCCTGCCGGGCGAGGGCGGATTCGTACGGGACTACTCCTAAATATTGCACGGAATATGCTTTTTGACAGGGCGG
>JABMRL010000225.1 GCA_013202615.1 Dehalococcoidia bacterium | reverse complement strand
CGGTAAGGCTTGCCATTGATATTGAGAGCGAGGGGTACAGCCTTTATCCCGTATTCATCGATTTTCTCCGGAGGCAAGCAAGCGATAGTGTCAGTAACGATACCCACATTAGCCATCTTTTGACCTCCTCTTTTTTATATTACGCCTCTTTTACCGTCGCAATATCCGGGGTACTCTTACCAGGTAAGACTTATGGCGCCATGCTGACAAACGCTCCGGCAATTAATTTCATGATTGCTACTACATAAACGGTAACCGGGGCATAGTATCGACAGTCGTTTTCGTGCTGTCTCAGCCACTCCAGCTTTAGGTTCTCGCCCGTCCTCATGAACTACCTCAAAGACAGAGGCTGGACATGCCGACACACACTTACCACACCCATCGCACTTCCCCAAATCGATGGTAATGAAGTAGTCACCTGTCCCATCGTTGTAGCCGTATTGTATCTTTGCCTCTTTTCTGGTCTCTTTACCGAGATACCTCTCCTGGGCGAACAGGGCGGCACCGAGTGCCCCGATTATTTGCGGGTCTTCGGCCAGTAGCGGCTCCAGGCCAACCCTCTCCGCTATTTTGGCCACCATTCCCCGGTTCTTGGCGATGCCGCCGGTAATAGTAAATTCCTTTTCAATAGATACTTTCTTGAGCAGATTGAGGCAGCGGGTAGCAATGGCTTCGTTAAGACCGGCCAGAATATCACTGCGGGTGACGCCCTGCCGGAGATAGGCGATGGCTTCTGTTTTGGCAAAGACGGCGCAGATGGTATTGAAGGGAATGGCATTTTTTGACTGTAATGCTAGGTCACCGATTTCGCTGAGTTGGGTGCCCAGTACGTCGGCTATCATTTCCAGGAAACGTCCGGTACCGCCAGCGCATTTGTCATTCATTACGAAGTCGGCTATGTGACCTTCGGCGTCGCAGCGAATAGCCTTACAGTCCTGGCCGCCCATATCCAGGATAGTCCTCACCGATGGGTAGTACCAGTTAATGCCCCGAGCGTGGCAGCTAATCTCGGAGATATTCTCCCGGGCGAAGGGAACCAAGACGCGGCCGTAGCCGGTAGCGACAACGTAATCGATGTCATCCAGGGAAAGCCCGGTGCCTTCCATAGCAGAATTGATGGTCATGTAGGAGGTCTTGACGCTCTCCGGGCCGGTGTCACCAATGGTGGCAGCAATGACAGCGCTATCTTTCATAATAACCGCTTTGGCGGCTCGAGAGCCGATATCTATACCGGCAACAATCATTATTCGACACCTTTCTCCGCGTTCTCTTTGGCGATAATAGCCGCACCTAGCGCGGCTACGGTTTGAGGTGCGTCCGGTTTCATCACTTTAAAGCTCAGTTCCTGCTCCAGGATATCCACCAGGCCATCGTTTAGCGCCACGCCCCCCGTTACCGCCACGTCTTCTTCGATACCAACTCGCTTGCACAATGACATGATGCGGCTCACCACGGAAAAATGGATGCCAGCGACGATATCTTCCTTGGGCGTGGGTGGGTCGCGGTGGATATGTGAAATTACCTCGGACTCAGCGAAGACGGCACACGTGCTGCTGATGTCGGCCCGGCAATGAGCCTCAAAGGAGAGCCTGGCCATTTCATCTAACGGGAGAGCCATAAGCTTGGCCATCTGCTGTAAAAACAGCCCGGTGCCGGAAGCGCATTTATCATGGTTGGCCCAGTCGGCAAGTCGACCTCGCTCGTTCACCTTGATAACGGTGGTGCTCTCAGCACCCATGTCAATCGCCATACGCACGGACGGGAACAAATATCGAATACCGCGCGCCAGGCAGGTGGTGATTGTCTTCCGTTGCTGGGTGAAAGAAACCAGCTTTGCCCCAACGCCAGTAGCCACCACGGGGAGACTATCCAGACTTAATCCAGCTTGACCCAGAGCGGTCTCCGTTGCCATCCGGGCACCGGCTTCAATCTGCTCTCCACAAGGCACAATGCTGGTAGAGATGATGCCCTCGTCCCCCAGGACTACGGCTTTGATATTCAGACTGCCAATATCTATGCCCAGTGTTTTCATTACTTAACGGTCTTCCAGCAGCTCGAAGAACTGCTCCAGTTTACCCTGAATCTCTTCCTCGGAGTTTATGGTGGGGTCGACTATATCACAATCGACAGTCAGCATTGGTATATCAATTTCACTCAGCCTTTCTTTAATCAATCTGACAGTAGCACAGGTATGCCGGCAGCCCATGAATGCCCAATAGATAGCTCCGTCAATCTGGTATTGCTCGGCACTATCCGTAATGTCCTGCAATGCTTGCTCACTGAGTGGCCCGTACATACTTCTTCTTTCCGGGATGAGGAACGACTTCTTGGCTACACTCTCCAGCGGTTTGGCTGGGTCCAGCCTGCCCTCTGACCAGCGGGTAAAAAGTGGCTCCACCACGCTCACCGCACCCAGTCCCTCAAATAGCCTGTCCAGAGAGCTCATCAGATGCATCGGTGGGATAAACAGTGTCATCAGGCGGAAACGCTCCGTGGAGACGGCGCCCTTACCCTGCTGTACCATTTCTTTCAATTCATCCCGTAGCTGTGTCAGATACTGGACGGCTTCAGGCTGGCCGGGGAACATATAGTCAGCGGAAAGCAATTCCAGATAGCCTAGGATAGACATCGGCGAAGGCGCTGCCTTGCGTAGTTCGCAAATCTCCCGGTATAGTTCAATCTCCTGGTCGGTTCGGGCGACCATTTCCGACAGCTTATCCCAGTCCATTTTCCGGCCGGACTTTTCTTCGAGAAAATGCACCATGTCCTCAAGTTCACCGACCAGATAGCTCATTTCACCAGCGGAATTCTGAAATGGGTTATCCAGGAAAAAGCCCGGGCTGTTGCTGAGTTCCATCATGAGCTCTCCGGACTTGGCCGTATTGTCGCAGATAAGGTTAGACCAGAGCACAACATCAGGGTGGGGGATAACGTTCAAAGCAAAGATGCCGGCGACACCACGGTGGGGGGAGCAAATTTCTGGGGCCAGTCCCAGCTCGGCCCCTTTTGCCAGTAGTTCTGCTTGTTGCCGCAGGAAAAGGGCAATAAGCCAGGTGGTCATTTCGGTATGCATGGGGACGATATCCATAGCATAGAGGATTTCGGTAGGGAAGAAGACGGTGTGGGAAGCTAGTAATTTGCCCTCTTCGCGAGCATTACGGACACGGGTGTAATACTCGGTAAGCATTTGATAGTACAGAGTCTGGCTCAGACGTGCCCCGGGCGAAGCCTGGTTCATCCTGTCCATCATTCGGTACGTCCGAATCAGCAAATCGATTTCGCTTTTATGCTCGGCAGTTGTCATTCCCTTCTCGCCTCCAGCATTTCCAGGAAAGCCTGTACTCTGGTGCGGATTTGCCCTGAGCCAGAAGTGCCGTACTCCACATCCAGTGCCAGGGTCGGTATACCGATTTCTTTCAGCCTTGCGGTGATTAGCGGTAGGTCATGGGCATAAGGTACACAATACCGGATAATCTGGCTGATAACGCCGTCCACTCT
>JABMRL010000224.1 GCA_013202615.1 Dehalococcoidia bacterium | reverse complement strand
CCCCGCACCGGAGGGAAAACTGCAGGTCTTCCTGGTGGCGATTCCCCGCACCGCCGCCGACGCTTTGTGCAACACTCTGCGGCTGGCCGGTCTCAAGCCCGACCTGATGGACCTGAAACCGATGCTCCTGGCCAGAATGGTGAATGCCACGATGGCAGTCATCGTGGACGTTCAGCCCAACGATTTTGACATCGTCGTCATGAGCGGCGGCATTCCACAGCCCATCCGCACCGTGCCTTTCTCCAATGAAGCCCCGTCCTGGCCAGAGAAGATTTTGCAGATAAAAGATGACGTGAGCCGGACCATTGAATTCTACAACACCAACAACCCTGAAACGCCTCTTGCCGCCACACTGCCCGTCCTTACCTCCGGGGAACTGGCCGGTGAAGCCGAACAGTGCCAGGTGTTATCAGACGGGCTCAGCCGACCGGTTCTGCCTCTATCGCCGCCTTTCGAGAGCCCGGATGGACTTGACCCGAATCTTTATACGGCAAACATGGGGCTGGTTCTCAAGAAAATCGCTCCGACAAACGGCTCCGGGCTTCTGGTAAACGAGCTTAACGTACTGCCCGTGGTTTATCAACCGGAGCCCATTTCACTCACCAGAATCCTGGCAGTGCCCGGCGCGGTCGTCGCCATCGGCCTGCTTCTATTCCTGGCATTTATAACGCAAAGCACATTCACCGATATTGCCGAAACACGGACCCAGTTGAATGCCACCAATCAGCTCCTGCAGCAGAAAATGGCCCAGAGGCAGATATACGCCGATGCCATTGCCGAACTCCAGAAGGAAATCACCAGTGCCGAGACCTCCGGCGGTAATTTTGCCCTGGCCGTATCGAGCCTGGAAACGCAGAGCGAAGCGGTAAATGGCAACCTTATCGTGACGGTCAACAGCCTGCCGGAAACGGTGAGCCTGACCAGTATCAACCAGAACCGGGAAACCCTGACTATCTCCGGACGTGCCCCATCCGAAACGGACGTCCTGTCATACCTGAAAGAACTGGAGGACAGCGAACGGTTCTCCAGCATCACCATAACCAACCTCAGGAAAACGGTTGCGGGTTACACGGATTTCAATGTCATTCTTGGCGGGGGAGAGTGAGCTCATGGATATATTTGCCCTGGTTCGATTAGCGGCCGAGAGGGGCGCCTCGGATTTGCATCTGTTGGCAGATAACGCTCCCATTTTTCGCATCGATGGTCTGCTTCAGCCCGAGGCTGACATGCCACTTCTGACACCCGATGACATTGCGCAGGCCTTCGAACAGATTACATCGGAGAAAGAGAGAGCTGATTTTCACAATCGCCTGGAACTTGATTTCGGCTACACACTGCCTGATGTTGGCCGGATGCGCTGCAACGCGTCCAAACAGCGCGGCACTCTTGCCCTCGCCATCAGGCTGATACCCCTGGTCATTCCCACGCTTGAAGAACTGGGATTGCCTGAGGTATGCCAGGACCTTATCATGAAGCCCAGAGGGCTGGTGGTGGTCAGCGGGCCCAGTGGTAGCGGAAAGTCCACCACGCTGTCCGCAATGATAAATTATCTGAACTCAATGGAAAGCAAGCGGGTGATTACCCTTGAGGACCCGATTGAATACGTTTATGCCAACAACAAGTGTACCATCACACAGCGTGAACTGGGCGGGGACACCCTGTCGTTTGCGGATGCGCTGAAACATATACTGCGGCAGGACCCCGATGTCATTCTGGTGGGCGAGATGCGGGACCTGGAAACAGCCGCGGCCGTGCTTACCGTGGCCGAGACCGGCCATCTGGTCCTGACCACCGGGCACGCCACAAGCGCTTCGCAGGCTGTGGAGCGAATCATCGACCTTTTCCCCACCCACGAACGACACCTTGCCCAGACCCGACTGTCGTCCCTGCTCATCGGCATTTTATGCCAGTCGCTGGTCCCCAGAGTTGACGGCACGGGGAGAATTGCCGCCGTCGAAGTCATGATGGCCAACGCGGCCGTCAAAAACATCATCCGTGAGGGTAGAATCCACCAGCTACCCAATACCATCGTGACGCAGACCCACACGGGCATGAGGCTTCTCGATCACGCTCTGATAAACCTTCACCGCAGTGGCGTCATCAGTGGCGACAGCCTCTTTTCCTTCTGCAACGACCGCGAAGAAATAGCCAAGCTTATGGGCAAGGCGAAGGTGGAATAACGCAAGGCCTGCCCGACAGGCAAAAAGTAATGCTGATGCAGGCCGTGTTTATACACGGTCGTTTCCTTCTCTTCACGTCCCCTCCGGCTCTCCCCGGAGGGGACAATTCTTTTGTAGCTTGACGAACGGAGGAAAAACGCTCAGAATACGTCGAAATGGATACCGCGCTGGTTATCATCTTCGCCCTATTCGGCACGGCTCTGGGCAGTTTCCTGAACGTGTGCATCGACCGCCTGCCCGTGGACAGGTCTATACTTCGTCCGCCTTCACACTGCGACTCGTGCCAGCACCGGCTGTCACCCGCCGACCTGGTGCCCGTTTTCAGCTACCTGTGGCTGCGCCGCCGCTGCCGGTACTGCGGAGCGCTCATTCCCTGGAGGCCTTTCTGGGTGGAACTGGGCACGGGCCTGCTCTTTGCCCTGAGCTACTTGTATTTCGGATTAAGCGTTTCGTTCGTCGTCATCGCTTTCTACGGCTGTCTGTTTCTCGTCATCGGCTTCATCGACCTGGAACACCACCTTATACTGAACAAGATTTCCTACCCCGCGATGGTGCTGGCACCGGTCATTGCCATCTTTCGACCTCCGTCAGAGCTGATTGCCCTGAACCTTGCCTGGCCCTGGGGGGGCATTGTCAGCAGCTTGATGGGAGGAGCGATGGGATTTCTATTCCTTTTGCTCGCCTATCTCTTAACCTTCGCCATCTATAAGCGTGAGGCAATCGGGTTTGGCGACGTCAAACTGGCAGGGCTTATCGGGCTGGTGGCCGGCCCGCAACTGGTATTTCTGGCACTGACGCTGGGTGCGATTCTGGGTGGAGTGGTGGGCATAATTCTGCTGCTGCTCAAGCTCAAAGAAAGGAAAGAGCCCCTTCCCTTTGGCTCTTTTTTGGCCATAGCCACCATACTCACCCTCGTCTGGGGGAGCGCTATCCTCAACTGGTATCTGGGTTTGCTGCACTTCTAAAATCTCGCCTTCGCCGCAGCCGCCGCTGTCCTTTTTACTACCGGCTATTGACAAATGGCGAAATGACCAGTACAATAGTCCTGCCTATAATGTAACGGAGGATAGTAGTGAGGGTAAACAGGCGGCGTTCTGACGTCGAAATCATTGCCGATATGCTCGAGGTGGGCGAGAACGGCGCGGGCAAGACCGAAATCATGTACGGCGCCAATATGAGCTATCGCCAGATACAGAAGTATCTCGGCTTCCTGGTGGCTAGCGGCTTTATTGACAAGATGAAGATGGGCAATCCTTCCGTGACCTACCAAGTAACGGACAACGGCCTGAAACTGCTCCAGATGATAAACAATATCAAGGTAATGCTCGGGATGGACGAGGAAGGCAGATTATAATTCGTGTTTTGCTGATTTAAACCTTGACCTGAGGACAGCGTGGTCTTCAGGTCTATTTTTAAATCTATAAGTAAGGAGATGAGCGTGGCAGATAAAAGAATGCTAATCGTTGATGCCGATATCGCCAGAAGGATTGACGAAAACCGCGGCGATATGAGCTATTCCGAATTCCTGAACTTTCTGATTGACAGCCAGTTGAAAGAGCCGGCCGTCAGCAATAACTACGTTGATAAAGACGAATTCCAGCATTTTGCCGCCGGCATGAAGGAACTGCTGCGCAATTTCCTTGAGTTTTTCCTCAGCTACGGGCTCGAACTGGGCAAACAGCCTCAGGACAAAACCTTTGATGAACTGAGCCAGAAACTGCAAGAACTGGGCGGCTCCGGCAACAAGGGTAAAAAACTCTAACCACCCCTCCCCTCCCCGACACCCGAACAGTAATCCTCACCTGCTTCACTCCTCGTCAAAATAGAACTATGTTCTAGAACACAATCACTTCCCAACCCAATTTCGACGTGCCATAGTCAATTGGAAGCCAAACTGGCTTGGGAGGTGGCTCGTGCCAAAAGCGGTCGACCTTTTACAACAGGGCAGGAGTGAAGAGTTGTGGCAGATGTGCTGTGGCTACCTCAAGCTCTCTATGGAGCAGTTCATGACCATACAGGAGAGACTGCTCCTGGAACAGATAAAGCTGCTCAACGGGTGCACGCTGGGCAGAAAGCTCTTACACGGAGCCAGGCCGGAAACGGTGGAGGAGTTCCGCGAGCAGGTACCGTTGACGACCTACGCCGACTACTGCCCCGAGCTCAGTGATAAAAGAGAGGCACCGCTGCCTGCCGACCCCGCCTTCTGGGTGCACACTTCCGGACGCTCCGGCGACCAGCCGTGCAAGTGGGTCCCGATGACGCGGGCCTTCGCCGATGAAATGAGCCGGATAATGTACGGCGCGGGCCTGATATCCAGCTGCCGTGACTGGGGAGACACCTCCCGGATAAACAGTCGCCCCAACATCGTCTATACCGTAGCGCCCCGCCCCTACATGTCCGGAACCATGGCGGAAATGCTCGGTATGCAGTCACCGATTCATTACCTGCCACCGCTGGAAGAAGCCGAGGAGCTTTCCTTTGAAGACCGGATAAAGCTCGGTTTCAGCCAGGCTCTGTCCGAGGGAATTGACTTCTTTTTCGGGCTGTCCATGGT
>JABMRL010000036.1 GCA_013202615.1 Dehalococcoidia bacterium | reverse complement strand
GCAACCTTGTTCTTGACAACCTTGGCCCTGACGTGGGTTCCGATGGCTTCGTTACCCTGTTTGATGGTTTCAACGCGCCTTAGATCAATCCGCACCGAGCTGTAAAACTTGAGCGCCCTGCCGCCGGGCGTTACCTCCGGATTGCCGAAGATAATGCCGACCTTCTCCCGCAGCTGGTTGATGAATATGACCGCCGTCCCGGAACGGCCAATCGCCGCCGCCAGCTTGCGCAGGGCTTGTGACATCAGGCGCGCCTGCAGACCCATATGTGGCTCCCCCATATCCCCCTCAATCTCAGCCCGGGGTACCAGAGCCGCCACGCTGTCAATCACGATGACATCAACAGCGCTGCTCCTCACCAGTGCCTCGCAGATTTCCAGTGCCTGCTCCCCGGTATCTGGCTGGGAGATAAGCATCTCCTCCACATTAACACCACAACGTGCCGCATAAGATGGGTCTAGCGCATGTTCCGCATCAATATAGGCAACCAAACCGCCGCGTTTCTGTGATTCCGCAATGATGTGCTGGGCCAGGGTAGTCTTCCCGGATGATTCCGGACCAAATATCTCCGTTATCCGACTCCTGGGAATACCGCCCACGCCCAAGGCCAAGTCCAGAGCCAGCGAGCCACTGGGGATAGCCTCCACGGGAGATATGCCCGCAGATTCCCCCATCTTCATAATGGAGCCCTTGCCGAACTTCTTTTCAATCTGGCCAATCGCCAGCTCCAGCGCCTTTTCTCTTTCGGTAGTCATTTGCCTCTTCTACATAGTAGCAGACAAGTTTTAACAAAACAAGAGGGAATAAATATCTCCGCAGACTGTTAAACGGGTGAAAATTTGATTAAAACTCAGGAATCGGGGGCAGTGAGCGCTTGTGGGCGCTGCCGGCCATCATCTTTTCAATTCTTTTGCGCCCTTCCTCTGATGCTTTACCGGTGAGAACATATCCATCAAGTTCTTCATAGCTCACGCCCATCTCGGCTTCATCGGTCTGCCCCTCCCACAGTCCCGCCGAGGGGGGTTTATCGATAATCTCCACGGGAACGCCGAGGTGACGTGCCAGCTCTCTCACCTGAGACTTGACCAGGTTACCCAGGGGCATGATGTCCACCCCACCATCGCCGTGCTTGGTGAAGTAGCCGATGGCAATCTCGCTGCGGTTGCCCGAGCCGGCCACCATATATCCGCGCTGGTTGGCGATATAGTAAAGCGCGACCATTCTCAATCTTGCCTTCAGGTTGGCCTGGGCCAGGTGCTTCAGCTCCGGATTATCCCTGAATTCAGGTAGCTCCCTCATGAAAGCTTCATGAATCGAGTCAAGAGCCACCTCTACCATGGGAATAGCAAATTTCTCCGCCACCGCCAGCGCGTGCGCTTTATCATCAGGGTTGCTGTGGCAGGGCATCATCACGCCCAGCGTGCTCTCCGGAAAGGCGCGCTGGCACAATACCGCCAGCACCGCGGAGTCAATGCCGCCGCTCATGCCTGTTACCACGCCCCGGCACCCCCCTGCGGTTACTTCATCTCTTATCCATGAGGTTAACTTATCCGCCAAAGCCTCGATATTCATCCATGCCTCCGCGGTGGTTCTGCATTATCGCCAGTATACTACGGCGCGGTTATGCGGTCAAAATGGCATGGCGGTGTATTTTTTGCCCCTATTTATTATATACTCTATATACTCTGCACAGGAGGTGATGATATGACGCTGAGTCACCGCGAAAGGGTGCTCAAGACACTGAGCCACCAGGAGCCGGACCGTGTTCCCATTGACCTCGGCAGCACCAACAACAGCAGCATCCACATTAAAGGCTATCAGAAGCTGAAAGCCCATTTCGGCGTAACAGACGAGGATACCATCATCCACCGGATGATGCAGACAGCGGCAGTGCATGAGCAAGTCCTTCAGGCCCTGGATATTGACCTCCGCTATGTTGCCTTCGGCGGTTCCGACAGCAGACCGGATAAGCCGTTCGGTGAGGATGGTTACGAGGATGAATGGGGAGTCATCCGCCGCATGCCGGCAACATCCCTTTACTATGACCTGGTGAAATCGCCTCTTGCCGGAGCCATAACAATCCAGGATGTCGTTAACTATCCTGTACCCGACCCTACTGACCCCGGCTATACCAGAGGCGTCAGGGACAAGCTCAAGTATTATAAGGAAAACACCGATTACGCCATCGTGCTGCGCCTGCCATCGGTGTTCGTGCACACAACGCAGTACCTGCGCGGCTTTGAGGACTGGTTTATGGACCTCGCCGCCGACAAAAAACTGGCCGGCGCTGTTTTCGACCTCGTTACTGACCAGACCGCCGCCATGGCCGCGGAACTTCTAAAGGTTGGGGGCGACCTTGCCGACATCGTCGTGGTCAGCGATGACATGGGATTCCAGAATGGGCCTATCGTTTCCCCGGAACTTTACCGGGAGCTATTCAAGCCCCGCCACAAGAGGTACTTTGACACAGTTAGAAAGCACACTTCGGCTTTCATTCACTTCCATTGCTGCGGCTCCATCCATAAGTTATTGCCGGACCTTATTGACATCGGTGTTGACGTCATTCATCCGGTACAGGTTGCTGCCAAAGACATGGACTCCAGCAAGCTGGCCGCTGATTTCGGTGACCGATTATGTTTCTGGGGTGCCGTTGATACTCAGTT
>JABMRL010000223.1 GCA_013202615.1 Dehalococcoidia bacterium | reverse complement strand
TTGATTCTGAGTTTTTTACTTGGCCTGCCCTGCCTGGTAATTCTGTTATTTCTTGAGGCTCCACCTTTTATGCTGCGCACACTTTTAGCATTGCTTGCAGGTTCAATTGTGGCAGCCCTGCTGAATATATTCTACAGGATAAGCTATCACCTATCAGCGGTCACTGTCCTTGTAGTCATGTCAGTATTAACCTGGGGGCAAATTTTTCTCATTCTCTGGGCCGCTGTTCCTCTGATTGGCTGGGCCAAGTACCACAATCATGAGCACACTCTGGTCCAGATTGCGCTGGGCATCGCCCTGGCGGTGGTTGTGAGTGGGGCCACTTTGTGCCTGTTTGACTGATTTTTAATATTATGTCAAATGTTATGGCCCACAAAAAGGGAACCCCCTCCTCGTCAGTATCACCCTTAACCCAGTCTGCGAGTCCCCTGTTCTACTGTAAGCATTACGTGATTGTTAGACAACAGATACCAATAAGCCGTAGAATTAACAGAGCAAACCATGATTGATGAAGTCCTGTCAAACATATACCGTATAGAAATCCCCCTACCGCGAAGTCCGCTGAAGGCTCTCAATTCTTACCTGATTAAAGGCGATGGGCGCTACTTGCTTATTGATACCGGTCAGAACCAGGAAGAATGCAAGCAGGAAATGCTGACCGGCCTGAAAAAACTGAGGGTGGATTTAGCCCGTACTGATTTCTTTATAACCCATTTGCACGTAGACCATCTGGGACTGCTGGCTGAGCTCAAGACCGACACATCACGCGTCTACTTTAATCAAAAAGAAGCACGCATGGTAAATTGTACTCGTTCTGAAAGCGAAAAACGCTGGCAAAAACGTTACGCGTTTTATATATCAAATGGCTTTCCTAAAGCTGAACTTGAGGAGTCAATAAAGCACCACCCGTTTCATCGCTTCGGCTTAAAGCAGCGCATCGCTTTCACCGTTTTGAAGGAGGATGATGTTCTTGAAATCGGAGACTACTCATTCCGCTGCATTGAGACCCCGGGGCACTCTCCAGGTCATATGTGCCTCTACGAGCCCAATAAAAAACTGCTACTTTCTGGAGACCACATCCTTTTTGACATCACTCCCAATATAACGTGCTGGCCCGAGATGGAAGATTCACTTAACAGGTATTTAGCCAGCCTGGACAAAATCTATGACTTCGAATGTGATATCGTCCTGCCGGGTCACCGAAAGGCAGGGAAGAGCCACCGAAAAAGAGTGAGAGAACTTCAGGCCCATCACCAGGCCAGGGCAAATGAGATTCTATCGGCCCTTGAAACCGGAAAGGAAACAGCTTACAAAATAGCATCCTGTGTAACCTGGAATTTGAATTGCCGTTCCTGGGCCGATTTCCCGCCCGCGCAAAAATGGTTTGCCGTTGGCGAAACGGCAGCCCATCTGAAATACCTCGAAAAGAAAGGCGCCGTAAAGAGCGCCTTTGAAAACAACGAGATTTTCTACTCGCTCGCCTGATAGTCATTGCCAGAGAGCAAACCCCGGCTACCTATACCTTACTTTGATTTCACTTGCCTTCCAGCACTTCGTCCAGTATTTTTTTCTCGATATGGTAGGTATGTTCCGGTCCGGGGAACACACCTTGCTCCACTTCTGCTTTGTATTGCTGCAGTGCCTGCAATATAGTTTCCGACAGGTTGGCATATTTCTTAACAAACTTGGGGGTGAACCGCTCAAAAATCCCCAGCAAATCATAAACATTCAGCGATTGTCCGTCCGTGTACGGTCCGGCGCCAATGCCTGTGGCCGGTATGGTCAATGCCTTACAGATAAGTTCGGCCACCCGGTCGGGTACGCATTCCAGAGTAAGCATGAATGCCCCGGCCGCTTCCAATGCTTTGGCATCCTTAACCAGTTTGCGGGCGGTGGCGATATCGGTGCCCTGTACCTTATACCCGCCCAGCTTGGAGATGGTCTGGGGAGTGAGCCCGATGTGCCCCACCACCGGAATACCAGCCTTCACAATTGCCTCAACCGTTGGAGCAAATTCCTCCCCTCCCTCAAGTTTCACCGCATCCACACCGCCGTATTTCATCAACACTCCAGCATTGTAGATCGCATCTGGAATACACGTCTGGTAGGATAGAAAAGGGAGGTCCCCTATCACCAGGGCATACTTGACCGCCCGCATCACCGCTTTACAGTGGTGTACCATCTGCTCCATGGTTATCGGCACGGTGCTGGTTTCTCCCAGCACGACCATCCCCACCGAATCACCTACCAGTATTGAATCCACCCCGGCACGGTCGGCGAGCAACGCCATCGGGTAGTCATAGCACACCACCCGTACTATCTTCTGGCCCTGTTCCTTCTTAATCAGCAGGTCCTGTGGAGTTATCTTTTTGCGCTCCATTTCATTCCTCTTTTTCCAGGTAAAATATGTGGTCACAGCAATCGTGCCCTTCCATCAGCGTCTTTGTGCGCTGGAAGCCAATGGCGGGATTGAATGCTGAGGACATGGGAGCATCTCCCTCACACAACCAGAAACCGATATCCAGAGCGTCCAGCTCGGCGAATATCTCTGCCCACATGCACCTCGTAAAACGATAAGCCTGACGTTTATCCGTGTCCTCGAGTTTGCGCCACTCGTGGCTGCCGGTACATCCCGCTTCGAGGGCAGAGCAGAAAGCTTTTAAGGTGGAGGCGCCTGCCTCGCGTGCCATCTTTCCACCTCTTTCAACTGCCACCTCTTTGAAGGCATCATGAATTGCCTCTACGCCCTCGTCGCCGTACTTCTTTTGAATAGCCCGAACGGTTTTCACCAGTAAGACAGCGCTGGTGAACATCTTCGAACGCAACTTCACCAGAAACGCCTTTTCAACGGCCTCGGGGATGGGCTCAGATGATATCAGCTGCAACGAACTCATAATCTCCTCCTTCAGACAGGCTTGCTGTTCTTTCTCACCTATCCATTATATCAAAAGCTTTAATATCTCACTCAGTTACCTCATCGCAGGCTATAATACACCAATCCCGGGACTGAGTATGTTGTTCGGGTCGAAGACCGCTTTAATTCCACGCATCAATTCCCACATTTTTTTGTCGGGATACAGGTCAAGGTCGGGAAGTCTGATTACCCCGAGTCCGTGCTCACCGGTGATAACGCCACCCATCTTGATTGCTTCCGCATATATCTGCCTTTTTACCTCTCTGAGCAGCCCTTTCTCCACTAAGTCAGCCAGCAGATGGGGATGGAGATTTCCATCAGCCGCGTGACCATAGGTTGGTATCTTGATATTGAATTTGGCGGCGATTTCATCAACCTTATCCATCATTTCGCCGATACTTGCCGGAGGCACCGTGATATCCAGCACATCGGCAATATTGCTTTTCAACGACGAGTAAACCTCGCTTCTTATCTTCAGTATATTCGCCTGCTCCTCTCGCCTTTCGGCAATCAGGATATCGACGGCATTATTCCCCTCGCATATAGTGGATACCTTCTCCCCCTGCGCATATACCTCGTCCTCGCTGTCGCCGGTCAGGATAACAATCAAAAAGGTGTTGCCCTTCTTCGCCGGCCACTCCATATTCAGCCTCTTCGCCGATATTTCAATGACGTCTCGCTCGACATACTCAATAGCGAGGGGGACTACGCCGCTCTGCAATATCTTGGGAACGGTGTTAATAGCTTTATGGCGTTCATCGTACGAAATTATCAGCGTGCCGCTGCTATTGAATTTGGGGCAAAGCCGGAAAATCACCTTGGTTATCACACCCAGGGCACCGCCACTGTTAATGAGCAGGTGCATGAGGTCGAACCCCTGATTGTTCTTGAGCAGCTTGCCGCCGAGGTTTATTATGTCGCCGGTAGGGGTTACCACTTCGAGTCCCCTCACAAAGTTACGAATAACGCCATACTTTACGGCCCTTGTCCCTCCAGCGTTGCAGGCGACGAGGCCTCCAACGTGTGCGCCCTCGTCACCAGGGTGAGGCGGGAAGAAAAGGCCGGCCTCTTCCACCGCTTTCAGCATGTTGCCAAACGGTACTCCCGCTCCGGCAACGACCATAAGGTTATCTTTATCAATTTCCAGAATCCCGTCGAGCCTCTCAGTCGACAGAAGTATTCCATCGGCAATCGGCACGGCGCCGCCGCATATGCCTGTGCCGCCGCCTCTTACGAAAACCGGAGTTTTCTCACGGTTGGCCAGTTTCAGGACCTCGGCCACTTCTTCGGCACTTGATGGCTTGATAAGCACCACGTTTTCGGCTGGCCTGGGACGGACGGCATCCGCCGTTTCATCGGCGAGATATCGCGCCGTCTGTTCTCTGGCCGTTATTACCCAGTCTTCTCCTACAATGGCCGCCAAATCACTAACCATGCTCATAACGGTACTCCTTTATCTTTTTCATCAACTTCGGTATCACCTCGTAGAGGTCACCGACTATTCCATAATCCGCAACGCGAAAGATAGGGGCTGACGGGTCTGTGTTAATCGCAATTATAGTTTGGGACGACCTCATACCGGCCAGATGCTGCGGGCTTCCGGAAATCCCACAGGCGATGTATACTTTGGGGTTCACCGTGGTCCCGCTGAATCCAACCTGATGCTCTCTCCCTATCCAGCCGTTATCCACCGGGGGCCGACTGGAACCCAGGGCAGCTCCAAGAACCTCAGCCAGTTCCGAAAGGAGCGAATAATCGTCCGCCTTCTTCAGGCCGGAGCCTCCGGAAACGAGTATTTCAGCATCAGCCAGATTAACGTCTGCCGATTTCTTATGGTGCACGAAGGATAGCAAAGAAGGTACAATTTCAACTGCTTTCCTGATTATTTCTCCCTTCCTGTCCGTATCCCGCACGGCTCTGGGCATCACTTTATACCTGACTGTCGCCATCTGTGGCCTTGTCCGCGTCTTGATATGAGCCAGAACATTACCACTAAAAGCCGGCCTGATTTGTACCAGGTTACCGTGTTTATCAATCTCCAGGCCAGTGCAGTCAGCGGTTAAACCAGTACCAAGCGCGGCTGCCACCCTGCTTCCCAGAGAGCGACCCCAGTAAGTAGCCCCTAAAAGGAGTATATCAGGCTGCACCTCCTTGACCAGCCTGACCACGTTGTGCTTGTAATTCAACAAATCGCAGTCATTGAATAACGGATGGTCAAAAAGATAGACTTTTTCTGCCCCATGAAATATGAGTTCCCTGGCGTGGTTCTCCGCCCTGTTACCCAGCAGGACAGCAGTGAGTGCGCATCGTTTTTTTTCGGCCAGTTCAATGCCTTTGCCCAGCAATTCATATGATACGGGATTAATGACGCCTTCTCGCTGCTCGACAAAAACCAGTAGCTCTCCGTTGTCACTCATGATATATCACCAGCACCATTGTTCGGACTCACCAGATGGCAAATGCGCTCTGATACCTCATTTACGGCCTCATCAGACGCCTGCCGGAAGATTTTGCCTTTCCTCCCTTCACCTGAAGGGACTATAACCTTATAGACCTTTGTCGGTGAGCCCTGTACGCCAAATCGCGTCACGTCAGCGTTTCCGGAGAGTACGGCAGCGCCCATCATCTGTACTGCCATTTGCCTCGCTCTGGCTCTATCCCGGAACGTCGGCAACCTGGGAATATTTATATCCTTGGTTACCGTAATCAATGCCGGGAAGGAAGTTTTGAAAGTGCAGCGTTCCATGCCGATATCGCAGGTAGCAGTTACATTCTCACGGGTAACATTTAGCTCGTAGGCACAGGCTATGTGTGGTATGTCCAGGTGCTCCGCAACCTCAGGGCCAACCTGGCCGGTATCCCCATCAACCGTCTTTTCCCCGCACAGAATGAGGTCGAAATGACCCAGCTGCCTGACTGCGCTTGCAATTGTGTATGATGTGGCCAGAGTATCAGCTCCGGCAAATTTCCTGTCTTCCAGCAGGAATGCGTCATCTGCGCCTCTGGCAAGGGTGTCTTTGAGCGCCGATTCCGTGCGCCGGGGGCCCATGCTCAAAACAAAAATTTGCCCCCCCAGCTCCTCTTTGATGCAAACGGCAGCTTCAAGAGCGTTAAGGTCAAACGGATTTATTTCGAGGTCAGCTGAACTGCGGTCTACTCTTCCACGGTCAACATCGAACCGTACCCTGGACATGTCCGGCACGTATTTTACCAGGACGATAATTACCAAGAGCTATTCTCCCGTAAGGATTTATCCCCCCCCTGTAGTTGTGATATTACATTATACGACATCATCTGAGCAATTGTGCCGCTCTCTTCGAATCAGCAACCGGCAGAAATACATCAGCCGAAGAATTGACGCTTTATTGCCAGCGCATTCATATGGTACAATCATACGAGCGAAAGCATCAGAGACGGACAGAACTGAGCAAAATAGCCGCTGTGTTGTCTGGCTTCTCTCTCCAGAAACGCTACTTTATTTTTATATGGAGGTAGTTTATCGTGAAGGTTACTGACGCCATCGCCGAGATTCTCAAACGTGAGGGGGCTGAGTTTCTCAGCTGCTTCCCCACTACGGCCATCATTGATTCCTCCGCTCAAGTCGGGGTGCGCCCCGTCGTCTGCCGGCAGGAGCGTGTTGGCGTGGGCATCGCTGACGGGTACAGCCGCGTCACTAACGGGAAACGTCTCGGTGTCTTTGCCATGCAGTATGGGCCGGGAGCGGAAAATGCCTTCTCAGGAGTGGCTACGGCTTACTCCGATTCGGTACCGATGCTCCTGCTGCCGCTGGGTCACGCCCGAGACAACTCCTGGGTAAAACCCTACTTCAATTCCATCCGCAGCTACGAAGGGGTAACAAAATGGATAGAGCAGGTCAATCTGGCCGAACAGATACCGGAGGCCATGCGGCGTGCTATCTCTATGGTGCGCATGGGCAAGCCGGGTCCGGTAATGCTGGAAATACCTGCTGATGTCGCCGAGCAGGAAATAGAGCCCTTCGACTATCGCCCGGTCCAGTCATCCCGCGCCGCCGGCGACCCGCATGATATCGATGAAGCCGCCCGGGTGCTGGCAGAGGCTCGCTGCCCGATTATTCACGCTGGCCAGGGAGTGCTTTACGCTGAAGCCTGGGACGAACTCATAGAGCTTGCCGAGCTAATGCAGGCACCGGTGATGACCACACTGCTGGCGAAGAGCGCCTTTCCGGAAAACCACCCGCTCTCTCTGGGAACAGGTGCCCGTGTTATGACCAAACCGGTGCGCCATTTCTTGGACCAGAGCGATGTGATATTAGGCATCGGCTGCAGCTTTTCCCGCCACTTCATGTCGGCCAAGATACCAGCGGGAAAGACGATTATTCACGCCACCGCAGATGCCGATGATGTCAATAAAAATTATTTTGCTGACTATCCTATCATTGGCGATGCCAAACTGGTGCTCCGGCAATTCATCGAGGCAATGAAAGAGCGCCTGGGCAAGCAGGGGCAAAAAGGCGATGGCAAAGTGGCACACGAAATTAAAAAGATAAAAGAAGAGTGGATGAAAGGATGGCTAGCCAAGCTCACCTCGGATGAAGTGCCCCTCAACGCATACCGGGTCATATGGGAGCTCATGCACACCATCGACCCGAAAGATGCCATCGTTACGCATGACGCCGGCAGTCCCCGCGACCAGCTGGTGCCATTTTACCCGGCGACCGTTCCCCGCAGCTATCTTGGTTGGGGTAAGTCACACGGACTGGGCACTGGCCTTGGCCTCGCCATGGGCGCCAAGCTGGCCAAGCCGGACAAGGTGTCTATCAACTTCATGGGCGATGCCGCCTTCGGCATGGTGGGAACAGATTTTGAGACCGCAGCGCGGAACAAAATACCGATTATCACCGTCGTGCTGAATAACTCAACCATGGCCATTGAGACGCATGCCATGCCTGTCTCACAGGAGCTGTACGGCTGCCGAGACCTTAGCGGCAACTATGCCGATATGGGGCGTGCTATGTGCGGTTATGGCGAGAGGGTGGAAAAGCCTGCGGATATTGCCCCGGCCTTCCGGAGGGCGGTCAAAGCTAACATGGAAGAAGAGCGCCCGGCACTGCTTGAGTTTATCACCGGTGAAGAGATAACGTTTTCCTTGCTTTAAATTCGCAGGGGGAAGTCAGCGTTTACCGGGGTGTCCGGCCTCCAGCTCGAGGAGCGCCTGCTTTCGGTGCAGCCCGCCGCCATACCCCACCAGCCCGCCGCTGACACCGATAACACGATGGCAGGGCACGATAATCGCCACCGGATTGGTGCCGATGGCCTGCCCCACAGCGCGGCTGGCCTTGGGTCGGCCCAAGGCATTGGCTATCTGGCCGTATGACCTGGTCTCGCCATACGGTACAGGCAGGAGGAGTTCCCAGACCCGACGCTGGAATTCAGTGCCACGAAGGTCAAGGGGAATACTGAACTCGCGCAAATCACCGGCAAAATAAGCATCGAGCTCGGCCATTATGCCGTCATTCTGACCGCCGGCATCCCTGGCTTTTATGCCTTTCCGTCGCCATCGCGCCATTAATACGGTCATTCGAGACTCAGTCTTGACACAAACGACACCGCTTGAAGAGCTGGCGATGAGATAGGTTCCAAGCGGGCTTTTATAGCGGCTTACGAAAAATGTTTCCGGCATGCTGAATTTTCCTCTTGGACAAGCTCAAACATTGCGCCTTCAGTATACCATAAATATATTATTTCAGGCTTTCCAGCAAGTCTTCCCGGCTGGTCATGGATGATACTGTCATGAGAAAATCTTTCAATGACGCACTCTGTTCCCTCAGCCTCTCTATTTCGCCCCCGATTGGGCTGATAGAAGTCGGTCGGTCAGCATAGGCGCCATGAAAAGCAAAGTAGGCCTGGTTCAGCTTTCGGATATGGTACCCCTTTGATACGAGATACTGTCGCTTCTCTTCCATGAACTCCTCCGCCCGCTCCACTTCACCCTGAGCCAGATATTCATCCACCGCTCTCCTTATCACGCGCATCTCATTATCGAAATCAAACCCCGACTTTTTGTCCTGTTTCTTATCAGCGCTCAAATCCGGATAATAATTTTCCACCACCCTCTCGCCGATTTCCTTGCCGGCCATACTGGCCACGGTTTCATTCATGGTGGCAATCTCATAGTTGCGCTTCACCCCCAGCACGTCCATCGCGTAGCGAAATCCCAGAGGCTGGAAGAACAGGTACTGGTGCAGCCATTCTTCTGCCGCCGCGTCAACGGTAAAACGCAGGCTCGCCTCATTGGTAACGAATGCCGGGTAAGTCCCCCCGAATCCACCGAGCTTCACCACGATTGAAGACACGCCCAGTTTATCGACCTCTCTCTCAATCTGCTCCATTTCTTCAGTCGTTATCTCCTGCTGGAGCACAATTTCCCGCATGCTTTCTATTTTTTCCCGTGGAGAAATAACCAGCAGGTGGGGCGGTTTCTCCAGCTTGAAATCCAGCGGCGGGAAATTAACTTTCAACCTCACGTATTTATCGAGTGGGTTGTAAATAGCCTGCTGCGAAAGGATATCCTTCATCTGTCTGGTAATTACTTTTTCCGCCGCGGCCGCCAGTGAATCTCTTTTCTGTTGCAGCTCGGTCAGTTCGGCTTCAAGTGAGGCCAGTTCACCCGTCTTGCTGCCTGCTTTTATAGCCTCTATTTCGGATTTCAGGGTTTTTATCCGCGTCACAGTATCAAAGTAATCGTTCA
>JABMRL010000222.1 GCA_013202615.1 Dehalococcoidia bacterium | reverse complement strand
CCGAGCCGGTCTTTCAGGGGGCGGAAAAGCAGGAAATAGGCAATGCCGTAAAGCAGGCGCCAGAACAGGTTTGGCTTTTTATTGGCAAAGTTGAAATCAGCCATTTTATAGCCCACGGGCATGAACAGGTTATAGATGAAGCGTTTCAGCGGGTGGGCGTCAATCATCTTGACCTGTATATCCCGCACCAGGCTCTCCCACTGGCGGGGCCCGTAGATGACGAAACTGGGGCCGACCTCCCGGGTGTCTTCGGCAATGGTCTCCGGCTCTTCGGGGAAGTTGAGCCTTGCCCCGCTGAGAAGGTGGGGAATGGTGGCGAAAAAGCTGTCGCCGACCCAGGCCGCCGGGAAGTTGGAAATCAGGTCGTCGTCTTCGGTGAGCGGGTAGCGGTCAACGAAAGCCTGGGCGGTGGTGATAAGCGCCTGGTGGGTGAGCACCGCTCCCTTGGGCAGTCCGGTGGTGCCGGAGGTGTAGTACAGGAAGGCGATATCGCTGCCTTTACCCTGCTCTATATTCTGCTCGAACAACCCCTGGTGCGTTTGCTCGTATTCCCGGCCCATCTTGGTGACCTCGGTGAAAGGAATAAGAATCGGGTCATCATAGTTCCTCAGCCCCTTGGGGTCCCAGTATATTACCTTTTTGAGATTCGGCAGCTCCTCTTTGATTTCAAGGAATTTGTCTGCCTGCTCCTGGTCGTTGACGATGGCGAACCTGGCTCCCGACTGCTCAGCGATGTATTTAACCTCGGACGGGATGGAGTCAACGAATATTCCGGTGACGATTCCCTGAGCCGCCTGCGTGGCAAACTCACCCCAGAACCACTCCGGCTCATTGTCCCCGATGATGCAGGCGACATCGCCCGGTTCCATCCCGAGGCTGAGCAGACCCAGGGAGAAATATTTCACTTTATCATAGTATTCCTGCCAGCTATAGCGCTGCCAGACGCCGAAGTCCTTCATGGCCATGGCGTTTCTCTGGGTCCACCGCTCATAATTGCGTCTTATTAATTTGGGGATGGTGTCCGGAACTTCGGCTATCATGTTATTTCTTCCTAAATAAAATACCTCCCGCTTGGGGGAGGTAATCTTATACTATATACACTGTTTCCAGTAAAAATTAACTATGCATATTCGCTTCCCCCCAAGCGCACCTCAGTGCGCCCGGTAAAGATGAATTTCGCGTTCCCCGAATAGCTGTGAATCAGATTCATAATATGGACGAAGTTTACCATAATGAAAATTAAGCTGTCAATAAAGGTATCAGGGGTCGGTTGATCTTGAATGGGTACTGGTCAGCGGTATGGTCGTGCCGGTGGCTTTGGCGATGAGCTTCCCGTCCTGGTTGGTCACCGTCATCTCGGCGATGCTGACCCTGCGGCCGCTTTTCACCACCCGTCCCTCGGCAATGAGCTCGTCGCCCGCCCTGGCCGGGGCGATGAAATGGATATTGAACTGTGAGGCGACGTTGGGACGGTTCACTGAATTCACCGCGTAGCCGAAAGCCTGGTCGGCCACTGCCATGGTGATGCCGCCGAAGGTCACCCCGTTGAAATTCTCGTACTCGGGCAACACTTTGAGCATAACTTTAGCGTACCCCGGCTGAAGCTCCAGCAGTTGCAGGTTCAGGAAAGAGGCGATTGGCTCATTCTTTGCTTCGGCCAGCAGTTCGGATACGTTATTGGTGGCTGCGTTCTCCGGTTCCGACATTGTCCGTCACGCTCACCTGGTAACCCCGAATTTACGGGCTGCCTCACGCAGGCCGTTGAGCGAACCTTCGAGCACTGCGTCTTCCACACAGTAGGCGATGCGGAAATAGCCCGGCGTACCAAAGCCCCGACCGGGTACGGTCAGCACTTTTAATTTCTGCAGTTCCCGGACAAACTCAACGTCATCTTCAATCGGGGATTTGGGGAACAAATAGAATGCACCCTGCGGTTTGACCATCGAGTAACCCATTGCGGAGAGGTTATCGTAAAGGAAATCTCTCTTTCGCTGGTATTCGGCTATTGATACGGTGACCCCCTGCAGGTGGCGCACGATGTGCTGCATCAGGGCCGAGGCGTTGACAAACCCGAGCGTCCGGTTGACATGGATGAAGCCGTTGACCAGCTCTTCCTGTCCGTGGCATTCCGGATGTACGGCGATATAGCCGATTCGCTCCCCGGGCAGGGCCAGGTCCTTCGAGTGGGACGTGGTGATAATGCTGTTCTGGTGGTGATGCACCGGGAAAGGGTACTCCAGGCCGTCGTAGATGAGCTTGCGGTAGGCCTCGTCGCTGATGAGCAGGATATGCGTTCCGAGTTCAGCTTCCTTCTTGCGCAGGACATCGCCGATGGCGCGCAGGCGCTCTTCACTGTAGACTGCGCCGGACGGGTTGTTCGGCGAATTGATGAGCACGGCTCTCGTTCTTTCGTTGATGGCCTGTTCCAGTTCATCAACCCTGGGGGCAAACTGCTCATCTGTGGGCAGGATGCGGGAGACTCCGTAGTGATTGTCGACATAGTGGACGTACTCGGCGAAGTAGGGGGCAAAGATTATGAGCTCGTCTCCGTGGTTGAGTATCGTTTTCAGGACGACATTCAACGCACCGGCCGCCCCGTGGGTCATAATGACATCATTAGCGGTGAATTTTATACCGGTCTCCAGAGCCAGTTGTTCGGCTACGGTAGCCCTGGTCTCGGTATAGCCGGCATTGCTCATATAGCGGTGCATCCCGGGTGTGGGATGCTCGGCGATTTCCTTTAGTTCCCGGAAGAATTCGGCCGGCGGTTCCATAATCGGGTTGCCCAGGGAGAGGTCGAAGATATTTTCCTCTCCGTACTGGTTTTTCAAAATGGCGCCTTCCTCAAACATACGGCGTATCCAGGAGCCACTGGCCATACTTTTCTTAACCCTTGCTGATACGGACACCTTTTAATTCCTTTCTGCCGCGGTTAAAAGCGGTGAGGTTTATCTGCCTGACCTTTTCCGGTAGACGCCGGTTGATACTCTCCTCCCAGGCATTGACCTTGAAGGGCAGGAAGAGCGAGGCGCAGCCGAGCATGAAGATGTTGAGCGTCCTGATATTGCCCAGCCTTTTCGCCCGTTCTGTGCCTTCAATGAGATAGACCTGGTCGGTAACCTGCCTCAAAATGCCCTTTATTTCATCATCGGTGGGGTAACGGGCATTACCCAGGCTTACCGATAGCGGGGGCAGGGCATGATTGTTGACGATGGCGATGCCGCCGGGTCGGAGATAGCTGGCCCACCGGGCCGCCTCCAGTTTTTCAAATGCTAGGAGCAGGTCGACCTCACCCTGCCGGATAAGCGGTGACCATACCTGCTGGGCAATGCGCATGTGGCTGAGCACGCTGCCGCCGCGCTGGGCCATGCCTATAGTGTCGGTCTTCTTGACATCGTATCCGGTGGCAATGGCCGTCTCGCCGATAATATCGCTGGCTAGGATAATCCCCTGGCCTCCGGCGCCGGTAATCAGTAAATTCACTGGTTTCATTTTGTTGCCTCAACCGGCTCTATCGCTGACTGCGGTCCGATTGCCTGTTTGGGACATAGCTGCTGACAGACGGTACAACCATCGCCAACACACAGTGATGGTTCAATGTATAGCCGCTCGCCCGTTTTCTGAATTGCCGAGCAGCCGAGCAGCAGGCAGGTTCCGCAGAGATTGCACTTTTCCATATCGATGGCTCTGGGTTCACCGCGCTTCGGCACCTGCACCGCGCAGGCGCCGCGGACGATGATTACGGAAAGCTCGGGATTGTCCAGGGCACCCCTGAGGCTGCTCCTCAGTTCTTTCATATTGAAGGCGTCAACGACCTTCACGTCTTTCACGCCAATGCCGCGCACCAGTTGCTCCAGCTCCACCTTCTGCATCTCTTTGCCCTGCGCCGAGACGCCGGTGCCGGGATGTTCCTGGTGCCCGGTCATGGCGGTGGTGCCGTTGTCCAGTATGACCAGGGTTGTCTGCGCTTTGTTGTAGACGCCGTTCACCAGGCCGGTGATGCCGGAGTGCATGAATGTTGAGTCGCCGATGACGGCCACCACTTTCTTGCTGATGCCAGCCTTACTCAGCCCCAGCGCTTCCCCGATGCTGGCGCCCAT
>JABMRL010000035.1 GCA_013202615.1 Dehalococcoidia bacterium | reverse complement strand
ATTATGCACCGCTGGCGGCGAAATCGGGCGCAGTGGTAATTGACAACAGCGCCGCTTGGCGTATGGAGCCCAGTGTGCCGCTGGTGGTGCCCGAAGTCAACCCGGAAGATATTGAATGGCACAGTGGCATTATCGCCAATCCAAACTGCTCCACCATCCAGATGGTAGTAGCGCTTTACCCGTTGCACAAGGTCAACCCCATCAAGCGCATCGTGGTCAGCACCTACCAGTCGGTTTCCGGTACCGGCGTGGCCGCGATTGAGGAACTGAATGTACAGAGCAAGCAGGTGCTGGAAGGGCAGAACACCATACCCCACGTCTACCCTCATCAGATCGCCTTTAACGTGTTGCCCGAGATAGACGTCTTTCTAGATGATGGCTATACCAGGGAAGAGTGGAAGATGGATGAGGAGACCAAAAAGATAATGCACGCTGGTGAAATCGCTATGTCGGCGACCTGTGTGCGCGTGCCGGTGCTCATCGGACACAGCGAGGCGGTATGGGCGGAATTTTCCTCGCCAATGATGCCCGATGATGTCGAGCGCGTTTTTGCCGGGGCGCCGGGGGTGAAGATACTGGATGATAATGCCATCAGCCTCTATCCGCACGCCTGGATGGCGGCCGGTACCGATGAAGTGTTCGTCGGCCGTATCCGCCGTGATACTTCCCATCCCAACGGTCTGGTTATGTGGATTGTCGCCGACAACCTGCGCAAAGGGGCGGCGCTGAATGCGGTTCAGATTGCCGAGGAAATGGTCAAGCGGGACCGGCTAAAACCAAGTGAGGTGGCAAAATGAAAGAACTGGGAAGATTGATAACGGCTATGATCACCCCTTTCGATGAAAAAGGAGAGGTGGACTATGAACAGGCGAAAAAGCTGGCGCTTGCCCTGCTTGCTTCGGGGAGCGATGGCGTGCTGGTCGTTGGTACCACCGGGGAGTCGCCCACTCTGGTACGGGCGGAAGAGTACCGCCTTTTCCGGGAAATGAAGGAGGCAGTCAACGGCAAAGGGAGCGTTATCGCCGGCACCGGGAGCAACAGCACCGCGGAAGCTGTTGCGGCGACCAGGGAAGCGGAGAAAATCGGCGTTGATGCCTGCCTGCTTGTAGTGCCTTATTATAACAAGCCCACTCAGGAGGGGTTATACCAGCATTTCAGGGCGGTGGCGGAAAGCACCAGCCTGCCCTGCATCATGTATAACGTGCCTTCGCGCACCGTGGTCAATATGACCGCCGAAACCGTTATCCGGCTGAGCAAAATCGACAATATCATCGGGGTGAAGGAAGCGAGCGGCAACCTTGAGCAGAGCGCCAGAATCATCCAGGAGACCGGCGATGATTTCTTTGTCTGGAGCGGCAATGACCAGGATACTTTTCCCATCATGTCCATTGGCGGCTACGGTATTATAAGCGTGATTTCCCATCTGGTGGGGAAACAGATAAAGCAGATGATTGACAACTTCATCAGCGGCAAGGTTGCCGAGGCGGCGGCCATTCACCGACACCTTCTCCCGCTGGTCAACGCCATGTTTGTGGTTTCGAACCCTATACCGGTGAAGTACGCCGTGAATCAGGTCGGTTTCCGCGTGGGTAAGACGCGGCTGCCGCTCACCGAGCCGGACGAGAAGACAGCGGCCATCATCAAAGACACGCTGAAGAACTATACCATAGACCTGCCGGTGTAGGACTAGTGTTATCCCGCTTGGGTACTTGACAAGCAATGATTATTAATATATATTATAAGAATATTAGTAAAAACTTATATAAGTCTATGAAAACACAGAATTTTATTCAGAAAAATACCGAAGAACAGGCTGCGGTATTTGGTGCGCTTGCTGACCCCACACGTCTCAGATTAATCAAACTTCTCTGCCGACAGCATGCCTCGCATGCTTTATGTGTTAACGCCCTGGCTGCGTTCCTTAATGTTACTCAATCGGCAGTATCACAGCACCTTCGAGTCCTCAGGGCAATTGGCTTAGTCAATGGTGAGCGGCGAGGTTACCATGTTCACTACTTTATCAACCGTAAGGCTCTGGAACGATGCTGGAACCTTACCTCAGCCGCGTTGACAATGGAAACACCTGATAAAGAAGAAAAATGTGAGAAGTATTGTCCTATAAAAGGGAAACAGCAGAGATAACATGTATTATCTGTATATTGTCGCCGGGTTAGCCCTGCTGGTTTCACTTATTTTCAGTCGCGAGAAGACAACCCGGTCGTTGAAAATCGCTGCCCGACGATTTATCATGATTCTCCCGGCATTTTTGCTCATGATTGTTCTCATCTCCGTTGTCCTTTATCTGGTGCCCGATGAACTCATTTCCCGGTATCTCGGCAGCGACAATAAATTCACGGCCATGGCTCTGGCGTCTCTTCTGG
This sequence comes from Dehalococcoidia bacterium, assembly GCA_013202615.1. Lineage (GTDB taxonomy): Bacteria > Chloroflexota > Dehalococcoidia > Dehalococcoidales > RBG-16-60-22 > E44-bin89. The sequence continues at coordinate 4,451 of JABMRL010000035.1, read as the reverse complement.
GTTCCGTCACCGTTATTCCCGGCTTCATTGCTTTCCCGCTGGCGGGCATTTTAGTGCAAAAAGGGGTGGTCTATATGGTCGTCGCCGCTTTCACCACCACATTGATGATGGTGGGTGTGCTCACCGTACCCATAGAGAGAGCGTACTTCGGGCTGAAGGTCACCGTTATCAGAAATATAATCAGCTTCTTTATCGCCCTTGTGGTGGCTGTCGTAATCGGCCTTTCCTTCGGGGAAATTTTCCAATGAAAAGAAACACTGTCATCAAAATTATTCTCTTTGCCGGCTATTTCGTCTTTCTGGTCGTATCCTGGCTGACGGGGTTCAATTCCGGGCAGGAAATCGGTCGGAATTTTATCTCCTTTTCCACCACTATGCTGGGAATAATACCCGGTGCTTTCATCTTAATCGGGCTCTTCGAGGTATGGGTGAAGCGGGAGACGGTTGAGCGACACCTCGGCGAGGGTTCTGACTTTCGCGGCTATCTCTGGGTGATACTGCTTGGCAGCACCACGGTGGGGGGGCTGTATATGGCCTTCCCGGTGGCCTATGCTCTGTACAGCAAAGGGGCCAAGCTCAGCGTTATTTTCACCTACCTCGGCGCCGCCGCTATCTGCCGCATCCCGATGGCCATCTTCGAAGCTTCTTTTCTGGGCGTCAAGTTCACCGTTATACGGTGGCTGGTCTCGCTGCCGCTGGTGATAATAACGTCAATCCTGCTGGGCAATTACCTGACCCGGAAGGGCTACAAAGTGTCAGCAGGAAAATAATCATGGGTCACCGTGGCTGTTATAACCGAATGACCAGCTGAGAGCGGTGCCAATTCTATAAAAAACTGTGCCTGATGGGCCGGCTATTTCCCCAGGCTCTTCTTGAGCGCGGCCAGCTTATCCATGTACTCCTGCCGCACCGGGATAAATATCTCGATTGTCTTGATTCCCTTATCGGAGGCGTAGGTGCCGTGCTCCTGATTTGAGGCGAAGACGGTAACGTCGCCTTTCTTGACCGGATAGCGTTTCCCGCCGGTCACCAGTTCACCCTCTCCATCGGCGATAATCATGATTTGCTCGTGTTCGTGCTTGTGCAGGGGGCCAACGACATTGGGTTGAAAAGTAGCGAACATGGCTGTCGCCCGTTCGCCGGAAATAAGGTGTGCCTTAATCTGTCCGGGAACCAGCTCTACCGCTGGAATATCTTCATGATATATTATCTGTTTTTCATACTCTTCCTGCGTTGCCAGAGGCTCTTTTTTCTCCATTTTAATAGCCCTCCTTTGTGATATTAAGATTGCGCTTTTTTCTTTGCCTCTTCCAATTTAGCCACGATGTCTTGCCTGGGCGGGGAAAAGATGTCGATGGCGCGGAGGCCCCTATCGGAAACGTAGGTTCCATGTTCCAAGTTTGAGGGGAGGATGATGACATCACCTTCCTCAAGGTGGTACAGTTTTCCATCGACTGTCATATCACAGGCACCTCCGGTGACAATCATGGTTTGTTCTGCTTCATGGTGATGAATGGGACTTTGGCAGTTAGGAGCCTCAGTAAGGAATTGAAGCGTGATTTTTTCGGTAGCTACGATGTGGCTTTTTACACCGGGGAACAGGTCTACAATGGGAACATCGCGGTAGCGGATAACGCGTTTGTTGAACTCTTCTTGAGTTGCCGGTGGTTCTTTCTTTTCCATTTTAGATAGCCCCCTTTTCTTGTTTAAAATTGCGCTTTTTTCTTTGCCGCTTCTACCAGACAGGGCTCTTGAAGATGGTCTGCTCTCGTCTCATGCCAACCGATATGACGCTGATGGGGCAGGCGATGAGTTCCTCAAGCCTTGACAGGTACTGGCGGGCTTGCAGTGGCAGCTGGGCAAAATCACGGATATCACTTATGGGTGTCTGCCAGCCGGGAAGCTCTTCGTATATCGGCTGGCACTTCTCCAGTGTGACGGCACTTGCCGGGAAGTAATCGATTTTCTCGCCGTTCAGTTCGTAGGCAGTGCATATTTTCAGGGCAGGCATTGTGTCGAGCACATCGAGGCGGGTAACAATTGCCTGGGTGTAGCTATTCACGCGGGTGCTGAACCGGGAGGCAACGGCATCAAACCAGCCGCAGCGCCTCGGTCGGCCGGTGGTGGTGCCGTATTCGTGAGCCAGTTCCCGTATGCAGCCGCCGATTTCATCCTGCAGTTCGGTGGGCATAGGGCCGCCGCCGACACGGGTGCAGTATGCTTTGAAAATCCCCAGAACATCGTCTATCCTGGTCGGTCCCAGGCCAACCCCCAGGCAGCCTCCTCCGGCCAGCGGTGAAGATGAGGTGGCGTAGGGGTAGGTGCCGAAATCAGGGTCCAGCAAAGCCCCCTGGGCCCCTTCCAGCATTATCTTTTTCCCGTCGTCTACCGCCTTTTCCAGCAGGGCGGAGGTGTCGCAGATGTGGGGAGCCAATATCTCGCCGTACCGGCAGTATTCGCTAAATATTTCGTCCTCTGATAGCGGGTCGGCGTTATAGACCTTGGTCAACAGCGTGTTCTTGCCGGTGAGCACAGCGTGAAGCCGCTCGCGAAAAACATCCTTATCCAGAAGGTCACTGGTCCTGAGTCCCAGACGGGAGGCCTTATCGGCAAAGGCGGGGCCGATGCCCTTGCGTGTGGTGCCGATAGCCTTACCTCCCCGCGCATCTTCCTCCAGTCCATCGAGAAGAATGTGGTAGGGCATCACCAGGTGAGCCCGGTCACTGATGAAAAAACGCGAGACGTCCACGCCGCGCTGCTTGAGCGCGCCCAATTCGTCGAGCAAGACGCGGGGGTTGACCACCACGCCGTTTCCAATCACGGAGGTGGCTTTGGGCGAAAAAATACCGGAAGGGACAAGGTGTAAGGCGAACTCGCCTTGCTGGTTGACCACGGTGTGTCCGGCATTGTCCCCGCCGGAAAAACGCATTACCATATCTGCCTGCTCGGCAAGCAGGTCAACTATCTTTCCTTTGCCCTCGTCTCCCCAGTGAGCTCCAATAATCGCAATTACTGGCATTCTAGCCTCCCGAAAGTGATGTGAAAACTACTCTCCCTTTGTCTGCTGCCATATGTGGAGCAGCCGCTGGATAATGGTCACGTAGCTGAAAAAGGCAACGATACCCAGCGCTATAATCAGCGCATAGTCGATGCTGCTTAAGAAAAGCCCCAGTGATATGATGATTATTCTTTCCGTACGGGTGAAAAGGCCTACCTCTCCAATCAGGCCAGCCGCTTCTGCCCGGGCCCGGAGGTAGCTGACCGTCAGCGCGCCGGGCAATGTGATGCCGACAACGAGTATGCCGGGCACCGAAAGGTGTCCGGCAAAGAATATTAAAAGACCCAGCAGGACGGCCGCCTCACCCAGGCGGTCCAGAACTGAATCAAGGATGCCGCCAAATTTGGTGCTTTTATCGATAAAGCGGGCTAGCGCTCCGTCCAGCATGTCAAACAGCCCGGCAATAAGGACAACGAAGCCGGCGATAAAAGGCTGCCCGAGAGCAATAAGCGCTGCCGCCCCGAAGGAAAGCAACAGACCAAACCAGGTCAGGGCGTTGGGGGTTATTCCTGTTTTGGCCAGGAGCCGTACCAGTGGCCGGGAAAGGCGATAGGCGGTGGCTTTGCGGGCTTCGGCTAACCGGGACTTGAACGGCTGTTTTTTTGAGGCGATGCTAACTGAGTTCCCTTCCATTCTTCAGACCCAAAAAATCCCCTTGCTTTGCCAGTTGCTGTCCGGAAACCTCGCGAAGCTTTACTTGGCTGGTTTGCCTGCTTTGACCATGTCAGCGATGAACTTTTCCACCATCTGGTGCGCTTCCGCATCTGTGTACTGGACAGGGGGTGATTTCATGAAGTAAGCGGACGGTTCGACCAGTTCTCCGACAAGTCCGCGGTCCATGGCCAGCTTGCAGCACCGGATGGCGTCAATGACAACGCCGGCGGAGTTGGGGCTGTCCCAGACCTCCAGTTTCATCTCCAGGTTCAGCGGCACATCGCCGAAGGTGCGGCCTTCCATCTTGATGTAGCAGAACTTGCGGTCGTGAAGCCAGGGAACGTAGTCGCTGGGGCCGACGTATATATCGTCGGGATTCATCTTGTAATCAAGCTGTGAGGTTACCGAGTTGGTCTTGGAAATTTTCTTGGACTCGAGCCGTTCTCGCTCCAGCATGTTGTAGAAGTCGGTATTACCGCCGAAGTTCATCTGGTAAGTGTGCTCCAGCTTGACGCCGCGGTCCCGGAACAGGCGTGTCAGCACGCGGTGGGTAATGGTGGCGCCGACCTGCGATTTTATATCATCGCCTATAACAGGGAGCCCTTTTTCGGCGAAGCGCTTCTGCCAGTACTTCTCGCGGGCGATAAAAACCGGAATACAGTTAACAAAGCCGCAGCCAGCTTCCAGTATCTGCTCAATATACCACTTCGTCGCCTCTTCGCTGCCAACGGGCAAGTAAT
>JABMRL010000007.1 GCA_013202615.1 Dehalococcoidia bacterium | reverse complement strand
GGGCGATGGGGTTACCATCTGGGGCGGGATACCGTCGATACTGTTCGAGCCGATGTATAGCGACGAGGACTTTGACGCCTTTGTCAAGAACATGTTCCGGGAGATGGCCCCGGGGTATCGGTTCATCGTGGGGATGGGGGACAACCTGCCCTTTGACGGCGATATCAACCGTGTCGGCCGGGTCATCGAGCTGATTGAGCGGCATGGCAGGCTGCCAGTTGAAGTCCGGGAGTGAGCAATATGACCGTTGAGGACAAGGGAGAAAAGACTGACCTCACCCCTAGGCGGCGTTTCCTGGCCAACCTTATGGGCGGCCGCCGGGGCAAGCGCATTTCCGTATCCAACCCTACCTCAATCGCCTGCGCGGAACTGATAAACAAGGTTGGCGTCCATTTCCCCGATGCCCACACTGATGCCAGCGCCATGGCGGAACTGGCCGCCGCCGGCTATGAGGTCCTGGGTTTTGATACCATCATGCCGGAGTTCAGTGTCCAGCAGGAGGCGGCTGCCCTCGGCTGCGAGGTGAACTGGGGCCACGACAATATGATGCCGGAAACGATGACGCACCCGGCAAAGAGCCCCGAGGATGTTGTAATCCCGGATAACCTGCTGGAAAAGCCTTCAATAAAGGTGGTGCTTGACGCCATATCGCAGCTGCGCCGCGAGTACGGCGACCGCGTGGCAATTCTCGGCAAGGTCATGGGCCCGTGGACCATCTGCTACCATACGGTCGGCGTGGAGGACTTTCTCATCCTGGTGCGGCTTGACCCCGACCAGGTGAGGGCATACCTTGAGGCGTATATGCCGGTGACGATTGCCGTCGCCAATGCCCAGCTCCGGGCCGGCGCCGATGCCGTGGTGCTTCCCGACCATGCCACCGGCGCCATGGTCAGCGCCCGGACCTATGCCGAATTCCTGGTGCCGGTGCACCGGAAGATGCTGGCGCATATCGGCGGGCCGACCATCCTGCATATCTGCGGCAAGTGCCTCGACCGCATTCCGCACATCGCCACCGAGGGGTATGACAGCTATCACTTCGAGTGGCAGAATGACCCGGAAAAGGCGGTTGAAGCGGCGGGGGGTCAGATGTCGCTGCTGGGGGGCATCAGCAATATCCAGGCCCTGCTGCAGGGCACGCCGGACGACGTGTACAAACAGGCCAGGTATAACATTGAGGCGGGCGTTGACTCCATCGGGCCGGAGTGTGCCATATCGCTGCAGACCCCGCTGGAAAACCTGAAGGCGATAATTGCCGCCGCCGAAGAGGGCTACTAAATACCTGCGGATGGGGACTATTCGTCCCTCGTCTCCTTCAGAAATTCCTCGGCCAGCAGTACCGCTTCATTCGCGGTGATATCGAGCGGCGCCTCGTATTTAACCTCGGCGTATTCCTTCTCCAGTTCCTCGATATATGCCTGGAATTCCTGGTTGTGGCTCGCCATGAAGTTGAGCTTTACCTCCAGTTCACTGGCCTCCTGGTCGAGGTCGGAGATGTCTAGGTTTAGATGGAGCAGGCTGTTCAGCCGGAGAACAATCGCCTTTATTGCCTTGGGATTGCGCGGGATGACGACGTTGAATTCGGGGTAGTAGGTGGACCGGGCGATGATGCTCACGAAGGGCATTTTCCTCTTCTGTGCCATATGGAGCATGGTTATGCTGAAGCTGCCCGGCCCCTCGTAGTTGCTCGACTGCATGGCGTACTTCATCATCTCCTGCCGTAGCTCTCTGGAGCTGCAGGCGCAGAATACGCCGGCTTCCCTGGTGTGAGGCGTTTTGTCCAGAACGCCGCCCGGCACATATATTCTGCTGACATTGAAGTTCCTGGCGAGGTTCAGTATGTTCTCCGTATATTCTTCCCAGTTGGTATTTGGCTCCGTGCCCAGGTAGAGAATCAGGTCGTGGTCCGATGACGGGTTAATCCAGTAAAAGAACTCGTTCTGCGGCAGGACGTGTTTTTTCAGCAGGCCGTTCTCAATTTTTATCTGGGGTCTGAGGGATAGCTGTCCCGGCACCTGAAAGACGTGGTAACGGGCTAGGGGCATTTCCGCGAATTTCTTGGCACGCAGTTTCTTAATCAGGTACTGGACAGTGCCGGTAGCCGCCTCCCCGCCATCCACCCAGCCATTTATACCGCAGAGCAGGTACGGCTGTCTTAACTCCGGTTTCTCCAGAAACAGTAAATTATCCTGTAGCGTCATCGTGCCCCACCTCCACTTATTTATTGGTATCTATTGATATCAGTGCAGCAGATTGTGCGCGTTGGTCTGGCACATTATTTTAACGTGTTCGTCAGGTACACCGCGGAACAAAAAGCCGAGAATCAGCTTTCTCATCTGCTCCCAGGGGGGGCCGGTCTCAATATGACCGGTGTCGGAGCCGAGAACGATTCTCTCCGGACCGACCGCTTTGTAGAAAGCCATCGCCTCGTCCCAGACGAAAGCCGGCGGCGCCATGTGCATGGCATAAATACCGATATAGGCGCCCATATCGGCCAGCTCCTTGGCCTGCTCCGGCGTCACCATGGTCAGCGGGTAATTGACGTGGTTGACCTCAATGCGTTCCACGCCCATTTTCACCGCTTCCCTGACCATGGCGAAGCGCTCCGCCGTGCTCTGGTGGCACAGGCCGAGCACCATGTCCGTTTCCGCCATAAGTTTCAGGATTTCCTTCATCTCCGGCACCACGTCTCCTTTATCATCGATGACGGAAATACCACCGCCTTTAGGGTGGCGGGTCACGCTGCGGTGGTGGGCGGCGTCCATGTTGGGCAGCCAGATGTATTTGCCTCCCACCCGGTAGCTGGCCACGACCGCGTCGGGGTTCAGTCCACCGACGGCGTAATTGAGCACTACACCGCCAAAGACTTCCGTCCTTTTCTTGTTGTGTGCCTCCGCCCATTCATCCACGACTATCTGGGTAAGCTGCACGGAGGGAGCCGTCGGCAGGGTATGGTCCTTGCAGACAATGCCCGCCTGCCCCATCTCGCAGGCCTGGCGGGCGAACTCAATCTGGCTGAAAAGGCGCTGGGTGGTGGATGAGGGGCCGGTGTGCTGGTGGATATCGTAAGAGCCGCGCAGCAGGCCCCACATGCGCTCGTTGTCAAAGTTCGGCTGCGTCATGGCGGCAACGGCATCTTCCGGGCCGTAAAGCGAACTCCGCCCGCCCGCGGTAATGATTTGCTCGATTCTTTTCAGGTATTCCGGGGTCAGAGACAGTTCATGAATTTCCTTGGCCATCTTGTTTGCGCCTCCTCTAATAAATTATAACACTGCCATTACGGATATGGCATTATCGTAGCGGTGAAGCCCGGGTTTGTCAAACGCCGGAGCCGCCTGTTAATATATTGATTGACGCAAAAAATTGAATATAATAGACTTATGCCGTCAGCCGTCTTTTCCGCCGAAATAAGTATCATTTAGTATAAGGCTCAATGCAGGAGGTTTACATGCTGCCAGTTAAGACGTTTCGAGTTCCGCAGGTTGTTATCACCGGGTCCGGGTCTTCAAAGCAGGTCGGTGAAGAGTGTAAGAAACTTGGTTTGAAGAAGGCTTTGATTGTAACCGACCAGAACCTGGTGAAACTGGGTATCCCGGATGGCGTCAAGGAGTCGTTGCAGCAGAACGGCGTCGAACACGCCACCTATGACGGCGTTAATTCAGAACCAGTCATCGAGCATGTTCAGGAGGGGCTGGAGGCATTTCGGGGAAATGGGTGCGACTTCCTTCTGGCCGTTGGCGGGGGAAGCCCGATGGACACCGCCAAAGCCATTTCCGCCATGGCCACCAACCAGGGTTTAATAGAGGACTACATGGGGC
>JABMRL010000221.1 GCA_013202615.1 Dehalococcoidia bacterium | reverse complement strand
TCCCCCATCCCCACGATGAACCGATACCCCGGGGCCATCTCCCGGAACATGTTCTTGACAAAGGCGTCAAAGTCCTCGTCGCTATACATCGGCTCGAACAGTATCGACGGTATCCCGCCCCAGATGGTAACCCCATCGCCCAGCGCTTCCCGGAACTCCTTCATGCTGACCAGGGTCTGCGGGGCGGGGGTAATTGCCTCGGCGATGTCAATGCCGGTCTCACAAAACATAGGGTTCAGGCGCCGCATTTCGCCATCGGTGTGCGCCATGACGAGGCGACCGTGGGAATGAAGAAATTCGCTCACCTCCTGAAACCAGGGAACGAAATACTTCCGGAACACCGGCGTCTGAATATCATCGCTCCAGTTGGCGCAGACATTGAAGATTTCAAGGTCGCACCCTATCGCCACCTTCAGCTTTCTTCTCTCCAGGTCTTTTACCGCCTCAATTAATTCCTCCACCCGCGCCGGGCGGTCGGCCAGCTCATAGAAGAACAGCTCATAGCCTATGATTTCGCGCATGACGCGCTGCACCGGCGACCAGAGCCCGCCGGAGGCGGTCATCACCATGCCATCCTCCCCAATCTCCTCGCGCAACTTTTGATACGGCTCAAAGTTATCCACCGCCTCGGTGTGCTCCATGACGTACTTGAGCACCGGGTAGTCTTCCTCACTCTTGAAGAGCTTTTCCATCTCATACTTTATCCAGGGCCCTTCGGAAGTGTCAAAGAGCTCCTTCTTGGCTACGGTGCCGACGGGCGTATGGTACTCGGTGGTGATATAGGGCGGGTCGTTCGTTTCCACCACTTCCATATCGCGGTATTTTTCCCTGGTTACGGAAAAGAAGCGCGCCTGAGCGCCGGCGCCCTGGTCGCGCAGGATATCCGTCTGGCTCCAGCCCTGATATTTATCAGGGAGGGTGCCGTGGGCGGAGTGATAGTTATACCAGACGTCAATGCGCGCCCCGAAAGGCAGCCTGTCCAGCTTTTCGCCCCGCGCCGCCGCCAGTATCTGCTGCTTTTTAGTCATGGCCATCTTGTCTGTACCTTTGAAAATACTACTTCCCGACAAGCTCTCGGCATACCGGCACCGCCCGGCCACCGTCATGGGCGTAACCATCGGCACCGATATAATCAGCGTAGTCCTGCGTCACCGGCGCCCCGCCGACGACCACTTTAACGCTGGAACGCAGCCCCATCTCCTCCAGCGCCTTAATGACCTTGCCCATCAACGGCATGGTGGTGGTCAGCAGTGCCGACATCCCCAGGATATCGGGCTTCTTCTCTTTCACTTCGTCAATGAATTTCTGGGCCGACACGTTAAGCCCGAGGTCAAAGACCTCGAAGCCGTTGCCGCTGAGAAAGGTGGCGACCACGTTCTTACCGATGTCATGCATGTCGCCCTCAACGGTGCCGATGACCACCTTGCCGATGGTCGGAATGCCGGTCTCCTCGAGGGCCGGCGCGAGTACCTCAAGGGCGGCCTTCATCGCCCGTGCCGCCATGAGCATATCGGGGAGGAAATATTCCCCGCTGGAAAATTTTTCTCCCACTGCGGCCATACCCGCCTGCAACCCCTGTGCAACGATGTCCTGCGCGTTATCGCCGGCATCAAGCGCTTTCTGGGTCAACTCTACGGTCTTTTCACGGTCGCCACCGTCAAGTGCCTGTGCTAAAAGAGACAAATCAGTCATCTAACCGACTCCTTTCTTCCCTCTTAGGAATCTCTGAATATCTCAATTCTATGTAAAAAGTCCTGGTGTTGTCCAGAAAACTCAGACAACATATAATTTTTGCTCTTTAATGTAACGGTTGACAGGCTCGGGGACAAGGTGGCGCACCGAAAGGCCATTGGCAACACGCTCTCTGATATCCGTGGCGGTGATATCAACCTTCGGCTCCTTCATAAGCATGACCCGCTGCTTGATGCCTGGAATTTCCGCTTCCAGGGCCTTCAAGTCCGGCTTTTTAACGCCGGGCCTCGGCGCCGCTGCCAGATAACAGAGCTGTACGAGGTCTTGAGCTTCATGCCACTGCGGAACCTGCATCAGGCTGTCCTGGCCCAGTATAAAGAACAGTTCATCGTCAGCATTAAGGCCGTCTTTCAACTCTTTAATGGTATCTATCGTGTAAGTTGGCCCATGCCGTTCTATTTCCATTTCAGAGATTCTGAACTGGGGCCTGTCGTCAAGCGCCAGCCGCAACATCTGCAGTCGGTGCTGGGCCGGCGTG